>DASQGW010000043.1:0-13914 GCA_035632415.1 Burkholderiales bacterium
CTCGTCGCCTGAAAGCCATGGCCGAGAGAAAAGTGAAGATCTGGTTCGATCGCGAGGCCGATTATTTGGAAGTGCTCTTCGAGCAGCGCGAGGGTTTCTTCCGCGAGACCGCGAACGATCAGGTGATGGGAAAGGTCGATACGCAGGGAAACATCATCGGCTTCTCCGTGCTGAACGTGACCTCGCTCAGCAAGTCCCCGCTCGAAGTCATCCTCTGACGGCCGCCGGATGGCACGGCGCGTTCCGGGATTGAAGCTCCATGCGCCTCGCGCGGGCAACCTTAAGATTGTCCGCGGCAGCAGCAATATCTTTGCCGATCTTGGTTTTCCGAAGGGCGAGGCGGAAAACCTGAAGATGCGCGCCGACCTGGTGATCCGGCTCGTCGACTTCTATAAGAAAAGCGGCATGACGCAGGCGCAGGCCGCCAAGGCGCTGGGCCTCACGCAACCGAGGCTCAACGCGCTGCTGAAAGGAAAGATCGGCTTGTTCAGCCTGGACGCGCTCGTGAACGTTGCCAGCCGGGCGGGAATGCATATGCGGCTGATGGTAAAGAAGGCCCGCGTGACCGAATGGCGATGTTGAGCGGGTGGGTTTCTGTAGCTACAATAACCCATGCGCGTAACCTTCGATCCCGCCAAGCGGGCGAAGACGCTGGCGGAGCGCGGTCTGGATTTTCTGGATGCCGCCGTTGTCTTCGAAGGTACGACGGTCGAGGTCGAGGATAAGCGCAAGAACTATGGCGAGACCCGCGTCATCTGCTACGGGTTGTTGGCCGGCCGCCTTGTCGTGATCGGCTATACACCTCGGGGCGCGGCCCGTCACATCTTCAGCATGCGAAAGGCCAATGACCGTGAAAAAACGCTCCTCGCACCGTACTTTGAAATCTGACCTCGCCAAGGTGGACGCTCACGTACTGCGTTCGCACGAGTACAAGGAATTGCCGGAGCTCACGAAGCGCAGCTTGTCCCGCGCCGTAGTAAACAAGGGCGGGCGACCGCGCTCGGCCAATCCCAAGCGGCTCATTTCTTTGCGGCTGCCTGCAGATGTCATCGAGCGGTGGAGGGCAACCGGCCCGGGCTGGCAGACTCGCATAGCCGACCGGCTTAGCAAGATTCGTTAACGAAGCCGCGCTTCGCGCGCCCCGCGCTGCGCTCGCGGGCGTCAGTGGGCCAGCGTACCGACACGCCGGCCGCGGGCGCGCAGCATCGCGCCACGATCGACCACGACATCTTCTCCCTCGCAGAAAGCGGCGCGCCGGCCACGCGCCAGGCCTTGTCGCGCTTCGAGCTCCTCCAGCGCGTGAGCGCGCTCATGCAAAGCTGCGAGGGATGCGAGGAGCTCCGCGTCGTCGGCGTCACGCGGCTCGAGGCGCCGGACACCAAGGGCTGCAACTGGGCGTTCAACCTCGTGCTCGACACGACCGGCGTGCCGCCGGAGGTCTACGGGCTCGCCTATGCGTCGGTGATCGGCGTGGCGCGGGCGAGCTGGAACCTGCAGTAAGCCCGGCTCGCGCCTACCGGGCGAGCGTCGGGCTCGCGTAGTCGAGCGCGTCGCACAGGCGGTCGTAGCGATAGTCGCCCAGGCAGTAGGCGCCTTCCTGGAAGGTGATGCCGTACTCGCCCATCTGCGTGCGCTCCGCCGCGCTCGGCGGCTCCGCCTGCGGCTGGCGCTGCAGCCGCGCGAAGCTCACGGCATCGGCAAGGCGGTGGTAGCGGTGGCGATCGCGCTGGTAGTGGCGGCCGTTGAACACGATGCCGTATTCGGCCATCAGCTTCTCCGAGCGCTCGAGGAGCTCGAGCTCGAGCGTCAGGGCGTCGACCCTGGAGCAGGCCTCGAGGTGTTTCTCCTGCATCTTCGAGGCGAGCCAGGTCTCGCGCTCGGACTCGGCCTTGGCCAGGCGCTCCTTGACCGCCTGGATGGCGGCGCTGTCGGCGTGGAGGGGCGTATTCATGGAGTCTCCACGCTAGGCCGGCGCGCGGCGCTTGTCTGTGGGCCAGCCAACAAACGCGTCAGACGGGGCTGATGGTGGCGCTGGAGAAGGTCTGCTTGCAGCGCGGGTAGTTGGTGCAGCCCCAGAACATGCGGCCTTCGCGAGTGCTCTTGCGGGCGGTCATCTTGATGGAGCAGCGCGGGCAGGTGGGCGTGAGGAAGTCGCCGGCGGTCGCGAACGCGAGGAGTGCGAGCGCCTTCTCAGGCGGGAGCGCCGCGAGCTTCTCGAGGAGCGCCGCGCCGTCGATGAGCTCGATGCTTTCCTTCGCCGCGTAGCCCTTCGCCTCCGGCGTGAAGCGGCCGGCGGCGACCATCACGCCTTCGGCGACGCTCGCGAGGCTCATGGCACCGCGCAGCTCCTGCAGCGGCTTCAAGCCGATCGGGTAGGCGCCCCACGCCTTGCAATGCACGAGGATGCAGGCCGTTTCGGCGCCGGCCGCGTAGAGGCTGATGTCCACCGCGCCGTCGGCGCGGTCGTGGGTGAGGCCGGTCCTGAAGCCGAGCTCCTCGAAGTAGGCCGCGCAAAGCTCTTCCAGGCGCCGCCACTCGAGGTTCTTCAGCAGCTCGTGGGTCCACTTCCCGGTGTTGAGCCGATCGAGCCGGGCGGCCTGGCCGGGCTCGCTGCTCGGCTGCGTGGCACGGCGAACCAGCGTTGCGACGTAATTGAAGAACCACAGCCCTTGCATCGGCCATGCTAGCCCGGGATACGGAGCGGCGGTCACAAAATTCGGGACCTTAATTTGGACCTTAATTTGGGGACGGAGCCCTAACTCCAGCGACGCGTAGCTTTCGGAGTTAGGGCTCCGTCCCCAAATTACACGGGACGAGGTCCCGCTATGTGCGATAGCGTACGGTTCCTTGGACGCGCGCGGCGTAGCCTGCGAGCCCTACCAAAGGCTTTTCTGGAGACTCCATGGATTGGGCCCGCATCCAAGCGAACTGGAAGCACTTTATGGCGAGCGCGCGCGCGCGCTGGGGAATGATCACCTTGGACGAGCTCGAAATGACCGGCGGACGCCGCGAGGCCCTCACCGGCCACATCGAGGAGGTCTACGGCATCTCGCTCGCCAAGGCGCAGGCGCAGGTCGAAGCCTGGCGCGGCGAGCAGCGCGAGCCCGCGGCGGCTTGAAGGTGCGAATGCGCGGCGCGCTCATCGCGGCCGCGATCGCTTGCGCGGCGATGCTCGCGCCGGGACGCGCCGCGGCCGAGGGGCCTGATCCCGCGAGCGATGCGACGATCGGCGCGGCCGTCGAGCAAGTGCTCTGGAACGAGCGCTCGCTCGCCGGCGCCGACATCCACGTGGAATCGCTCGAGGGCCAGGTCACGCTGCGCGGCTTCGCCGCCACGATGGCAGACATCGCCACCGCGGGCCGGCTCGCGCTCAAGGTGCCCGGCGTGCGCGGCGTGACCAACACCATCCGCGTCGCGCTCAGGCCCTCGCAGGGCTGAAAGCGCTATAGCGCGCTCCGTTCGCGCAACTTAATGAGCGTATGCTGGGCAATGGCCAGGCCGCTCACGAGATATCCGCGCTATCCGCTTCGCGCCGGGCGTTTGCCCGGCGCCGGCGCGTTCTCCGACTTCGCGGCGGCGGCCGTGAGCCGCGCGGCGGGCAAGCCCAAGTCGAGCAGCATCGCACGGCACTTCGCGAAGGTCGCGCGCGCGGCCTCCGGGGCCTGGGCGAGCGGCAGAGGAGCACGCATGGAATGGGAACGCATCGCGTCCAACTGGGCGCACTTCAAGCAAAGCGCGAAGCAGCGCTGGGCGCGCATCACCGACGCGGAGCTCGAGGCGATCGGCGGCCGGCGCGGGCAGCTCGCGGCGCAGATCTGCGAGGTCTACGGCATCTCCGAGAACGCGGCGCAGATGCAGCTCGAGTCCTGGCAGGGGGTGCAGGTCGAGCCGTGAGCCGGCACCTCAACGAGGAGCTCGGCGCGATGCTCGACGCCTACGACGTGACGCGGCGCGCCGACGAGGTGCGCAAGAAGCGCCTCGAGAGCGAGGGGCTCGCGTTCCTCGCCGGCTTCGCGGAGCTCCGCGCCAAGGTGGTGCGGCCGGTGTTCGAGGCGGCGGGCGAGATGCTCAAGGCGCGCGGCCACGACTTTGCGATCGAGGAGCAGGAGTTCGTCTTCGAGGCCGACGGCAAGACGCGCGAGGCGGCGATCAGCCTGCGCATCACGCCGGCGGGCATGGAAGGGGCGGCCGCGGCCGATGCGCGCCTGCGCGAGCTCTCGTTCACCACGCGGCACTACAACAAGACCATCTCGATCGTGAACGGCGCGCTGCCGCAGTCGGGCTCGATGGCGACCGGCAACCATGCGCTGCCGCAGGTCGATGCGCCGCTCGTCGAGGACCACCTCCTCAAGCTCGTCGCGGCGCTCGTAAAAGCGTAGGCAGTCCAGCCGGCGCCTACCCCGCCCGGCCCGTCGGGGATTTTCCTGTCGTCGCGGCATGACCCGGGAATGCGGAGCCCGCGGCAGACACGGGCCGCCCCGGCTTCCAGAATGGCCGCTCCCCTTGAGCCCGCAACCCTCCCCTCCTCCCTGAGGTACGGGCTCGATACCTAAAAGGCCGTCTTCGGACGGCCTCTTTTTTTGACCCTTCTCAACACGTGCCTTCTCGAGGCCGCCTATGGTGTGGCGGACCCAACAGGGAGAAGACACCATGGACACCAGGTCGGCCAAGACGGCAGTTCTCAATTACGGCGACAAGCCGCTCGAGTTTCCGCTGCTCCACGGCAGCGTCGGGCCGGACGTGATCGACATCCGCTCGCTCTACGGCAAGAGCGGCATGTTCACCTACGACCCGGGGTTCCTGTCGACGGCGAGCTGCAACTCGAAGATCACCTACATCGACGGCGACGCGGGCGTGCTGCTCTACCGCGGCTATCCGATCGAGGAGCTCGCGGCGAGCTGCGACTTCCTCGAGACCTGCTACCTGCTCTTGAACGGCGAGCTGCCGACGGCTGCGCAGAAGGCCGGGTTCGTGCGGGCGGTGACGGGGCACACGATGGTGCACGAGCAGATGCAGTTCTTCCTGCGCGGGTTCCGGCGCGACGCGCATCCGATGGCGGTGCTGACCGGCCTCGTCGGCGCGCTCGCCGCGTTCTACCACGACTCGCTCGACATCAATAAGCGCGAGGACCGCGAGGCTTCGGCGCTGCGCCTCGTTGCCAAGATGCCGACGCTCGTCGCGATGTCGTACAAGTATTCCCTCGGGCAGCCGTTCGTCTACCCGAAGAACGACCTCGGGTACACCGCGAACTTCATGCGCATGATGTTCGCCACCCCCTGCGAGGACTACAAGGTGAACCCGACGCTCGTGCGCGCGATGGACCGCATCTTCATCCTGCACGCCGACCACGAGCAGAACGCCTCCACCTCGACCGTGCGGCTCTGCGGCTCATCCGGCACCAATCCGTTCGCGGCGATCGCGGCCGGGGTCGCCTGCCTGTGGGGCCCGGCGCACGGCGGCGCGAACGAGGCCTGCCTCAACATGCTGCAGAAGCTCCTCGCGCAGGGCGGGGTGGCGAAGCTCGGCGAGTTCGTCGCCAAGGTGAAGGATCCGGATTCCGGCGCGCGGCTGATGGGCTTCGGCCACCGCGTGTACAAGAACTACGATCCGCGCGCGAAGCTGATGCGCGAGACCTGCTACGAGGTGCTGGGCGAGCTCGGCCTCGCCGACGATCCGCTCTTCAAGCTCGCCATGGCGCTCGAGAAGGTGGCGCTCGAGGACGATTACTTCGTGAAGCGGAAGCTCTACCCGAACGTCGACTACTACTCCGGCATCGTGCAGAAGGCGCTCGGCATCCCGGTGTCGATGTTCACCGGCATCTTCTCGCTCGCGCGCACCGTGGGCTGGATCGCGCAGTGGCAGGAGATGATCACCGACCCGGAGTACAAGATCGGCCGCCCGCGGCAGCTCTACAGCGGGCCCGCGCGCAGGAAAGTGGTGGCGATCGAAAAGCGGGGCGCGACTACCTAGCCGTCTTCCGCTGCGCCATCCTCCAGGCGGACTGCGACCCCGCGCCTTTCGGGCTCCTCCGCCCAGTCTGCGCGCGCCTTGATCGGCCGTAAGAGTGCGCGCACTACGATGCGCGCTCTGCACGGAGGTATTCATTCATGCGCATCAAAGGCCAGGCGGACATCGACATCTCGATCTCCGACGAGGGTTACATCGTGATCAGGCAGAAGGACGAGATCGACGGCGAGAAGCGGATCGAGTTCGCGCCGGCATACGGCCAGAAGGTGGCCGGCGCCATCAGCTCGCTCCAGGAGTTCGCGCAGGCGAAGTTCGAGAAGGCCGAGCTCGCGGACGTCGAGTAGCGCCGGACGGGGTCCCCGCCCGACCTGGGTGGGGTCAATAAGGGGCTGCGCGTATGTAAAAGTTGGCAGTCGGGGTAGACAACCGGATAAAATCCGCCGCCAGGTGGGTGCCGCGCAAAATTCGATGGACGACGACGACGACGCGACCGTCAATCGTGCGATCTTCGGGGAGATAGGAGAGGGGGCCGGGGTGCAGCGGCAGACGCTATCGCGCGACGACTTGATGGATCGCCTGACGAAGATGATCCAGGCCTTCGAGGGGTGCGAGAAGGTGCGCGTGGTCGGCGTGACGCGGCTCGACTTCCCGGACAAGGATGGACGCAACTGGTCGCGCTCGCTCGTGCTCGATCCGGCCGGCGTCGCGCCCGAGGTCTACTCGCTCGCCTACGGCGCCGTGATCGGCGAGGCGCACGAGGCCTGGAACCTCAAGTAGCCGACTAAGTTTTGGCGGCGTTGGCGCGGCTCGCGCGCCGGCGGCTCTTTTCCTGTTGCGCCAGTTTTTTCCTGATCTGCTGCTTGCGCCTGCGGTTCTTGAGGTTGCGGGTGGTGTGTCTCATGCGCGCGAGGGTATCACCTAACGCCGGCAGCTTGCGGGCAGGCAGGCGTTGGGGAGGTCGTCGCTCCGGCAGGTCCAGGCAACGATGGCGTTCTCTTTCCACGCCGGCACCATCGACACGGTGTGGCCCGCAAGGCGCGCGGCGCGCTCGCTGAAGGTGGCGCGCAGGGTGCCGCGGTCGACGAGCTCGACGCTTCTCACGTAGGTGCTCGAAGCGGGCGCGATGCCGTCGAGGCGCGCGGGAAAGGCGCGGTGCTCGAGGAAGTAGTCGTAGACCGGCGCCCGTGCCGCGCTGGCGAGCGAGAGCGCTTCGTTCACGCGCGCGCGGTAGCTGTAGCTTGCGTAGCCCGGCAGGAAGACCGCCACGACGATGAAGACGAGCGCCTGCACGGCGAGCGTGGCGACGATGGCGCTCGAGCCGGCGGGCGTCGGACGCTGGTCGGTCGAAGCGAGGCGGCGCACTTCGGCGAAGTAGAGGCGGTCGGCGAAGAGCGGCGGGACGAGCCAGCTCGCGGCGATGAGCGCTTCGATCGCGTACTCCACGTGCTCGATCGCCGGGTTGAGCGCCGACTGGCACGCGTCGCCGGCCTTGAGCGAGAGCGCCCCGATGATGAGCATCGGCGTCGAGACGAAGAAGTAGAGCCACGACCAGCGGTAGAGGCGGCGGTAGCGCAGCCACGCGAGCGTGCCGAAGAAGGCCGCCCAGTTCCACGACAGCCACTCGCCGCGGCTCGCGAAGCGGCGAAAGCGCGCGAGATAGCGCTCGGCGCGCTTGCCGATGAGCTCGGCGTAGCGAGTCTCGTCGAGATGCGCGTCCGATCCGCTTTGGTTTTGCTCCATGCCTTTCGAATGGTAGCCGGGGAGCTTAGGCGCGGTCGTGGACTACCGAGGCAGTCTCGCCTAAGAGTCGGATCGAACGCCATTCAGTCAACCTCGGAGTCGACATTACGTTCCTAGCGGAAGGGGGAACGGGTCATGGGCAGTCGAGTGAGTTTTACGGAGCACGCTCGATCCGAAGCACAACGAAGAGGCATCAGCGAGGAAACGGCGTTACAGGTTGCGTTGGCACCTGAGCAACGCATGCCCGCACGCCAAGGCCGCGAGATTCGACAGTCCCGCGTCCTCGATGCCGCAAGCGGTAAACTGCTCCTTGTCCGGGTCGTGGTCGAGATGACCAACGGCGAAGAAACGATCGTAACCGTCTACCGTTCGAGCAAGATATGGAAATACTGGAGCGAGCAATGAAGGTCAATTACGACGCGAAGACGGACACCCTCACGGTCATCTTCCGTGATGTCCCGGTCGCCGAGAGCGACGAGGACAAGCCGGGCGTGATCATCGATTACGACGCGGCGGGAAACATCGTAGCCATCGAAGTGCTCGACGCCTCGCAGCGCGTGGAAGAGCCCCGGCAGGTTACCGTGGAGACTAACGACTGACGGTGCCGCCACCTATGTTCGCAGCAGCGGCATGGCGCAGGTCGGAATAATTAAGGACGTTGTCCGGAATTCTTCTCGAAGCCGCGCACGAGGTCGGCGCGGGCCTTGCCGGCGGTCATGATCAGGTTGTAGTCGGAGCCGGAGAGGACGAGCTGCACGCCCATGGCGATGTGGCGCTCGAGGAGCTCGGGCGTGTACATGCCGCCCATGCCGGGGAATTTGCCGTGCTTGCGGCAGGCGGCGATGACCTTCTTGTACGCCTCCGCCACGCGCGGGTCGGTGAATTGGCCCGGGATGCCCATCTCGAAGCAGAGGTCGTTGGTGCCGATCAGGAGCGCGTCGACGCCCTTCACGGCGGCGATCTCCTCGCACTGCGCGACGCCCTGCGGCGATTCGATCATCACCACGACGAGCGTCTCTTCGTTGACGATGCGCGCCGCATCGCCGAGCGGCATCGAGGCGAAGCCGAGCTGCTGGAGCCCCCCGCCCATCGAGCGCTTGCCGACCGGTGGATAGCGGCAGGCGTCGGCGACGCGCTTCGCATCGCTCGCGGTATCGACGTGCGGGAAGACGATCCCCTGCGCGCCGTTGTCGAGCAGGCGCGAGGCGTGCCAGTGCTCGAAGCCCGCGACGCGCGCGATTGGGGTGATGCCCACCGCGAGCGAGGCGGCGGCGATCTGCGCCGCGGTGTCCAGGTCCATCGAGTTGTGCTCGCAATCGATGAAGAGCCAGTCGTAGCCGCAGGTTTTCGCGATCTGGGCGATGTCGACGGTGCGCGCCTGGCGCAGGCCGAGGCCTATGGCGAGCTTCCCGGCGCGGAGCTGGCGAAGCGCGTGATTGGGAACGGTGCTCATTGTGGGGAATCTCCCGGCGGGCAAAGCCCCGATCGTAGCGGTTCGGCTACATCAAATGCGCGCGGCCAGCGACTTACAAGCCCCCTTCGAGTCCTTAGCATCGGAACTCCCCTTGAGCCATTCACCCTCCCTCCCTTGGGTATTGGCTCACCCCTAAGAAGCCGTCTTCGGACGGCTTCTTTTTTCCGGTGTCGGGCGGCGGTTACAGTTTGTTGCGATTTTCCGGGCTTGAGGGTCGCACCTCCGGCCGCAATCTAGGTCGAACGGAAAACCGGAGAAATCACATGACGAGAAAGCCCATTCTCATTGCCCTCCTTTTGACCGCCGCGATCGGCACCGCCTGCTCGAAGGGCGAGAAGGTCGTCGCCACCGGCGCGCCGATGATCACGGCCGCAGCCACGAGCGAGCGCTCGGCGGCGGCGGGCGGGTCGGCTGCCGCGGGCGCCACCCAGATCCAGGGGGGGCCGACCCAGACCGTCCCCGACTTTGCCGCGATCGTCGAGCAGAACAAGGGGGCTGTCGTGAACATTACGTCGACCTTGCGCCGCACGGCAACGCAGCCGCAGGTGCAGAACCCCTTCGGCGGCGATGACGACGAGGACAGTCCCTTCAACCAGTTCTTCCGCCACTTCCAGCAGCCGATGCCGCAGATCCCGCAGCAGGGCATGGGCTCGGGCTTCATCATCGACCCGAACGGCGTGGTGCTCACCAACGCTCACGTGGTCGAGGGCGCGGACGAGGTGCGGGTCAAGCTCACCGACAAGCGCGAGTTCAAGGGCAAGGTCATGGGTATCGACCACCTGACCGACGTCGCGGTGGTGAAGATCGACGCCAAGGGCCTGCCGGCGGTGAAGATCGGCGACCCGTCGAAGAGCCGCGTGGGCGACTGGGTGCTCGCCATCGGCTCGCCGTTCGGCTTCGAGAACACGGTCACGGCGGGCATCATCAGCGGCACTTCGCGCTCGCTGCCCGAGGGCAGCTACGTGCCCTTCATCCAGACCGACGCGGCGGTGAACCCGGGCAACTCGGGCGGGCCGCTCTTCAACCTGCAAGGGCAGGTGATCGGCATCAACTCGCAGATCTACTCGCGCACCGGCGGCTACATGGGGCTCGCGTTCGCGATCCCGATCGACGTCGCGGCGAAGGTGAAGGACGAGCTCCTCGCGCACGGCAAGGTCGAGCGCGGCAAGATCGGCGTCGGCATCCAGGACGTGAACGCCTCGCTCGCGCAATCGTTCGGGCTCGAGCGGCCGATGGGCGCGCTCGTCTCGCAGGTCGAGCCCGGCGGTCCGGCGGACAAGGCGGGCCTCAAGCCCGGCGACGTGATCCTCGCCTACAACGGCAAGGAGCTTTCCGGCTCGAACGAGCTGCCGGGCCTCGTGGCGAACACCAAGCCGGGCTCGAAGGCGAACGTCGAGATCTGGCGCAACGGCCACAAGCAAACGGTCGGCCTCACGCTCGCGGAGCTCAAGCCCGACAAGACCGCGCAGGCGGGCGGCTCGCAAGGCGGCGAGCACGGCAAGCTCGGCCTCGCGGTGCGCCCGCTCACCCCGGACGAGACCAAGCAGCTCGACGGCGTGAAGGGCCTGCTCGTGGAGCAGGCGAGCGGTCCCGCGGCGCGCGCCGGCATCCGCCAGGGCGACGTCATCACCGCGGTGAACGGCACGCCGGTGAAGTCGGTCGCTGACCTGCGCCGCGCGACCGCGAACGCGAAAGGCAGCGTGGCGCTGCTCGTGAAGCGCGGCGAGGCGAGCATCTTCGTGCCGCTCGAGATCGGTTAATTCCGGACGACGTCCGTAATTATCTTGAAAGCTTGCCGGCCGCTGATCGCCGGTGCCGGACCGGCGGTCGCAGGCTGGGCTCAAGCGCGGAAAAGCACACAGACGAGGAGAGGAGAGCGGCGTACCTTCGGCCACGTGCCACAGCACTGAACCAGCAACTCCTCTCCTTGGGCACGAGCCCGGACCGCCGCAAGCGTCCGGGCTTTTTTATTCCGTACCAAGTACGTAATTATCCTAATGACACGGATCTCGTGTAAATTGCGGGATGGATCGCACACGCCGGATGAGGAACGTGACCGTCACGCTCGACGAGACGACTTTCGCCAAGGCGCGCGTGAAGGCCGCCGAGCGCAGCATGAGCCTGTCGCGCTTCATCGGCGAAGTGCTGGGCCGCGACCTGCGGCACGAAGACGAGTACGAAGCCGCTTACCGGGCGTGGCGCGCGCGCAAGCCCTTTCCGCTCAAAGGTCCCCAGCAGCCCTATCCGAAGCGCGAGGAGCTGTACGACCGTGAGGCCATGCGCCGCGAGGACGCGGCGCGGCGAAAGGCGAAGTGATGCTGACCTTTGTCGATGCGAACGTCCTCGTCTATTCGCAGGATCCGACGGATTCCCTGAAAAAGGCGCGCGCGGAGGAATGGCTGGAAATGCTATGGCAGCGTCGAACCGGCCGCACCAGCCTGCAGGTGCTGAGCGAGTTCTATGCGGTCGCGACGCGCAAGCTCAGGCCGCGCATGGCGAGCGAGATCGCCTGGGACGAAGCGGCGCGCTATTTCGCCTGGTCGCCGCAGCCGATCGATGCGCCCTTGCTGCGTCGCGCCCGCGAGATCGAGCGGCGCTACCAGATCTCGTGGTGGGACAGCATGGTCGTCGCGGCGGCGCAGCTCCAGCACTGCGTGGTCCTCCTGACCGAGGAGCTGCAGGACGGCATGACATTCGGCACGCTCGCGGTGCGCAGTCCGTTCAGTGCCGTACTCGAAGAGCCGCCTGCGCAGTACGTCGCCGCGCGCGCGCATCCGCTGCATCGTCCCCGCGGCCGGCCGCGGCGCATCGCAGCGCAGTGAATAATTAAGGACGTTGTCCGGAATTGAGTTTCATCTGCGCGAGCACCGCGCGGCCGAGCGGACCGTAGGGATTGGCGAGCGTCTCCATGAGCTCGAAGTGGTTGTAGCCCTCGGCGCGGATGATCTCGGCGCTCTTGCCGGCGCGCGTCAGCGCATCGGCGAAGTCCTTCGACTGGCGCTGGAATTCGGGCGTCTCGAGCGAGCCGTAGAGGAGCGTGATCGGCGCGCGGATGCGCTCGAGATGCCGCTGCGGCGAGAGCGCGTCCTCCATGCGGTCGGTGAACTTCACGTAGGCGGAGCGCTTGGAGAGCCGCGGGCCGCGCAGGTCGTACATGCCGCTCGCGAGCACGTAGCCCTTCACCGGCAGATCGCTCGTCGCCGCCACGCCGGCGAGATGCGCGCCGGAGGATGTGCCGCACACGTAAAGGTTTTTCGACAAGTTGTGGAAGACCCAGGCGATGCCGCGCTGCACCTGCTCCGCCATCGGCATGAGATCGCCGCCGGTCTCGAGCACGTTGTTGAAGTCGAGCACCGCGTAGTGCGCCCCCGCGTTGACCAGCGTCTCGGCGCCAAACGCATAGTTGCGCGCCATGCCCGCGCGCCATGCGCCGCCGTGGACGAAGACGAGGACCGGCGCATCGGCCTTCTTCGTCCGGTAGAGATCGAGGCCTTCGATCGGCTTCTCGCCGTACGCGAGCCTTTGCGGATCGCCCAGCCGCCGCCGCGCCAGCTCGCTCGCGTGCGCGAAGCGCGCGAGGACCTGGTCGCGGTTCGGCGCGTACGCCGCCTGGTCGTACGCCGCGTCGAGCGCGGCCTGGTCGTAGTCGAGAAATACCTTGGCCATAATTCGGGACAACGTCCTTAATTATTCTATGAGTATCGTCGCCAGCGACTCCGGAGCCCTGTTCTCGAAATGCCGGCGGTGGCGCTACCTTCTCTGGCGCCGCTGGGATGCGGCGCGGCCGGTGGCGAACTTCCTGATGCTGAACCCGAGCACCGCGGACGAGTGGCAGCTCGATCCGTCGTGCACCCGGGCGCGGCGCTATGCCGAGCGGTGGGGCTACGGTGCGCTGATCGTCACCAACCTCTTCGGCTGGCGCGCGACCGACCCGGAGGAGATGAAGGCGGTGCGCGATCCGGTCGGGCGGGGCAACGACCAGGCGATCCTGCGCGCGGCGCAGGAGTCCGCGATAGTGGTGTGCGCGTGGGGCAACCACGGCGCGCACCTGGGCCGTTCTCGGGCCATCAGGGAACTGCTACGGAAGGCGCAGATCGAAGCGCGCGCGCTGCGGATGAACGCCGGCGGTGAGCCGGCGCATCCGCTTTACCTGCCGGCGACCTTGAGGCCGAGGAGGCTCACCTGCACTGCATGTACTCCTTGCCCCCCGACTTGAGGATCGGAGAGCCGTTCGAGTTCTGCGTGACTTGCAGCGGCTGCGGCGCCCAGTTCACGCCGTCCTGCGAGAGGTGCAGGAGGCCGTTCGACACCTTCCAGCGCGCGCGCTCTGCATTCCCGTATTGCCCGGCGACACTGCCGGCGGGCCCGGAGTTGTAGGTCTGGGCGCCGGAGCTGCGCATTACCAGGCCGTTGGGGTTGAACACCACGCGCTCGCTCGTGCTCGTGCCGGTGTGCTGGTTGTAGGTGAAGCCGCACCAGGCGTTCCGCGTGAGGAGCGCGGTGAGTTGGCCGTCCATGCCGCCCGCCGCCGGCGGCTTTTCCGGCCCTTTGCGTGCAGATGGAGCGCCGGTTTTCGTGAATACGATGCGCTGCGCGGAGTTGAGATTGGGCTGCCCGTTCGGCCCCGGCTCGGCGAGGACCACCGTGAGGTTGGCGCCTTCGAGCTGCGCCATCAGGTAGAGATTGCCCTGCGGGCCGGAGACGCTGCCCATCAGGCCCTGCGGCGTCGCCTG
>DASQGW010000044.1:0-66289 GCA_035632415.1 Burkholderiales bacterium
AAGGGCGCGAGCACGGCCGCCCATGCCGCGAGCCTCACGCTGCTTCGGCGTCCATGCGCGCGCGGACCGTGACGGCGAAGTCGAGCACCTCCTGCGCGAGCGCTACGCGATCGTCGATCGACCGCATGATGGTCGGCAGCGCCACCACGTCGATGCCGAGCGAGCGCACGCTGTCGGCGAGCGCGAGATCCTCGCTGTCGAGAACGAAACCGTCGATGATCCGCAGGTATTCGCCCGCGACGGAACGTGCGGAACGCTCGCGGCCGAGCTCGCGCATCATCTTCGCAGCCGAGCCCTTGAGCGCGCGGTCGCCGATGATCGGCGTGACCGCGATCACCGGTGCGCCGCGCTTCAGCAGGAGCTCCTTCATCCCTTCGATCTCGAGGATCGGCCGGATGACGTGGTACGGGTTCGCGGGGCACAGGATCACCGCTTCCAGGTCGTCGGCGTGCAGCGCCTCGATCACCGCATCCGGGATGCGTGCTTCGTTCGCGCCCGCGTACTGGAACCCGCGCACTGCCGGCTCGCAGGCGAGCGTCATGAAGTAATCCTGGAAGGTGATCGCGCCCCCTTCGGTAATGACGTAGGTGCGCACGCGGTCGTCCGTCATCGGCACGACGCGCGCCGCGATACCGAGATGGCGGCAGAAGCTCGACGTGATCTCGCACAGGGTGCGGCCGCTCGCCAGCCCCTCCGCGCGCAGCAGCGGCGCCGCAGCCGAACGGTCGCCGAGGATCGGGCGGTCGGGACCGCCGAGCGCCCTGATCATGCTGTGCAGGGCTTGCGTCTCGCCCTCCGGCTCCCAGCCGGCGCCCGGCGAGGCGATGCCGGCGAGCGTGTAGAGCATCGTGTCGATGTCCGGCGAGAACGAGAGCCCGAGGTGCTCGTAGTCGTCGCCGGTATTCACGATGACGGTGAGCGCGTGGCCGCGCAGCCGATAAAGGCCGTCGGCGAGCTTCGCGCCACCGACCTGTCCTCCGAGCGCTACGACGCTACCCATTGGCCGATTCTAATCGAGCGGCCAGAGCGAGGGATTGAGCACGCAGCGCGCGGCGCTCCGATGCGTCGATGCCTTGCGGATCGAAGCGATAGCGATAGTGCAGCGGGACGAGCTGCGCGAGGGCGTCCCGCGCGGCGCCGTCGAGCGTCGGCGCAATGCGCGCAAGCCAGTCCCCGAGCGACTCATGCGGCGCACGCGGCGCAAGGCGCGCCTCGACCGCGTAGAACTCGGAATCGGCGCCGGCATAGCGGCGCGCGCCTGGCAGCGCCGCGAGTCGAGCCGCCGCTCGCTTGCCGCGGAAGAGGCGCCAGACGAAATAGGCGAGCAGCACGATGAGCACGGCCGCGCCGCCCACGCCGAACTGAAGCGGCCCGCCTTGCGTGAAGCGGAATTGCGCCCAGCGCAGGAGATCGGCAAATCCCTCCCAGAAAGGCGCCCGGCTCGCTTCCTCTTCCGCCCAGGACGGCGGCGTATTGTCGACATCGATCCAGCGCCCATCCACGTAGGCCCGCGCCCAGGCGTGCGCATGGCGCGCACGAACGATGTAGGCATTCTCGAGCTTGCTGTATTCCTGTACCGAGAACCCGGTCGCGTAGCGCGCCGGAACGCCGGCCGCACGCAAGAGGAGCGTCGTCGCCGCCGCGAAATATTCGCAGTGGCCGCTCTTCGAATGCAGCAGGAAGTCCTCGAGCGGCGTGCGCCCGGGAAGGATCGAGCCCTCGCGATAGGTGGAATACGAGAAGCCGGCGAGGTGCTCGTGGATGCGCGCCACGGCTTCGCGCGGTGCGAGAGCGTGCAAACCGAGCTTGGCTGCCACGCCCTCCACCAGCGCGCGCTCCTGCCGTGGCAGGAGCAGGTCCTCGTCCGTGGGGGATGCATAGTCCGCCGAGGTTTCCGTGCTGCTTGCGGTATACGGCGCCCAATCGCCGCCGAACTCCGCCTGCACGGCGCCGAGCGCATTGCGTCGCATGAGGAGCGCCGCGGCATCCTCCAGGCGCACGGTGCCTTCGGGCAGCGCCAGCACCGCTTTGCCGTTTTCGAGCCGGGTGAAGATGCGCGTCCGATGCTCGCCGCGGCCGGCCGTGATCGGCCATGAGGTGCCGTCGGCGAGCGGCTGAAGCTCGGACATCGGCGCACGGCGTGCGACCCAGGTGTTGCCTTCCAGCGTGGTGAAGCTCGAGCGGTGCAGGAGCTTCGGCGGCGCATCGCCGTGCGCCTGCGGATACACCCGCAGCACGATGCTTTCGTCCGTCTTGAGGCGCCCGACCGAGCCGAGATCGGTCCTGCTCTGGTACGGATTGGAATCCATCCCGGACAGGTACCAGTCGCTCACCCAGTCCTCGAGCGCGGCCTGCGCGCGGCTCAGCCCCGCCTGGCCGGCGTAGCCCAGCACGATCGCAGCGACGAGCGTGATCACCCGCGGTGCAAGGCGCGCATGATCCGGCCGGGCGCCAGCGAGCGCCCAGCAACCAATCAGGACGACGCCGGTGTAGTAGAAGACGTCGCGCTGGTTCGGGATGCCGGCGGCCACCAGGCAGATCGCGCAATAGATCGGGGCGAAATCGAGCTCCGTCTCCCGGTAATCCGGATCGCGCTCGCGCATCTTGCGCAGGTAGCGGAAGAGCGCGCTCAGGGGCAGCAGGCCGCCCGTAGAAAGCCGCTGCGCGATGACCAGCGGAGCGAGCACGGCGGGCAGCCAGAGCATCGTGGTAAGGACCGCGCGCGCCGTCCGTGGCGGCTCGACGCTCGCAAACAGATAGCCGAGCAGGCCGATGAAGATCACCGTGCAGAGCTGGGCGACGCGGGTGAAGTCGAGGTAGCTCAGCTCGAAGCGCAGGCGCAGGTAACGCGCTCCTTCGAGCAGCAGCGCGAGCAGCACGCCGCTCGCATAGTTGCCCGAGCGCCAGCCCCAGAAGGCGAGCGCCGCGGCGAGAACGAGGGGCGGCAGGCTCATCGCAGAGCGGCCAGCCCGGCGCCGACCGAGCCGGGATGCAAGAGCGTCACGCCGGCGGGCACCTGCGTCGTTTCCGAGACGAGCAGCACGCGCAGCTCGACGCCGGTGCGCCGCAACGCGTCGACGAAGCTCCTGCGCGCGTCATCCCAGGAGAGGAGGACGACGACGCAGCTCGTCAAAGCGCCGCGTTGCGCGAGGACGGCGCGCGCCAGCTCGGCGAAGTCGGCGGGGGCACTCGGGCCGACGCCCGCCAGCACCTCGAGCATGTGCTCGAGCTGCATCTGTCCGCGGCCCGCGGTATAGGTGCGCACCTCGCCGCCGACGAAAAGGAGATCGAGCAGGCATTCGCGCGTATCGATGGCATAGACGAACGACGCGGCGACGGCGACCGCCTCTTCAAACGCAGCGTCTTCGCCCCTGTCGGTGCTGGTATCGAGGATCAGCGCGTGCCGCTCGAAGAATTCATCCTGGAATTCCTTGACGATCGGCGAGCCGGTGCGCGCATAGCTCTTCCAGTGCACGCGCTGCAGCGGATCGCCCGGCCGGTACTCGCGAAGGCCGATGAACTCCTCGGAATCGCCGACGGAGGTGGCGAGCGTCACGCCGCCCTGCTGGAAGCGTCGCTGGCCGGGGAGCGCGAACGCGGGCAGGCGATAACGTTTCGGCAATGCGATCACTCGCCCGGGAGCAGAGATCTTGGCGAGGCCGCGCACGAGGCCGAGCGGCTCGAGGCGCGAAAGCTGCACCGCATCGAGCTCCAGCCGCCCGCGCCGCCGGGGCCGCAGCCACAGGGTGACGCTGCGCCGCTCGCCCGGCGGGACGCTTTCCAGTGCTGCGCGCGTCGCACGCTCGGGCGTCCTGCGCTCGATCAGCCAGCGCCAGCGGAAGTAACCCTGCTCCCGGTCGAACCAGTTGCGGCGCTCTTCGCCCGGCTCGCGCGCGCGGCGCCATTCGGCATAACCCGGCCGCGGATCGCGCAGCGTCTCGCGCACCGATAGCGCCTCGATGGCCCGTTTGCCTTGGTTGTGGACCACGACGCGGTAATCGAATCGCTCGCCTGCCGTGGCGTAGCGAGGCAGCTCCCGTGCGACGCCTGCGCGCACCCGGAAGAACCACGCTACGACGAAGGCGACAAGGAGAAGGGCGGCGCCGAACGTGAACGCCTGGAAGTTCATCGTCCGGCTGGTATCGATGCCGAGCGCAGCCGCGGTGCCGGCCGCACCGAGAACGAGCCAGCCTGCGAGCGTAAGGCGCTCGCTCCCAAAGTGCTGCAGCGCGCTTAGCGCGCGCAGCCCCAAGTACGTGAGCCGCTTCACGCCGGCACTTTGGTGCCGCGGAGGAGCTCCGCAATCAGCGTCGCGCCGTTCGCGCCGGCGAACTTCGCCTGCGGGTCGAGCACCATGCGGTGCGCGAGCACGCTCACCGCCAGCTCCTGCACCTCTTCAGGCGTGACGAACTCACGCCCTTCGAGCAGCGCCAGGGCTTTGGCCGATTGGACAAGGGCGATGGAGGCTCGCGGCCCGCAGCCAAGCAATACCTGAGGCGCCGAGCGGGTGCGCCGCACGAGCTCCACGATGTAGTGCTTCAGCTCTTCCGAAATGCGCACGCGGCGCACCGCCGATTTCAACGCGAGCACTTCCTCACGCGTCGCAACGGCCTGAGCTTGGGCGAGTGGATGCTCGAGCTCCTGGGCGGTGACGACCGCGACCTCGGTATCGGCGTCGACGTAGCCGAGCGAGAGGCACATCGCGAAGCGGTCCATCTGCGCTTCAGGCAGCGGATACGTGCCGCGGAACTCGACCGGATTCTGCGTGGCGATGACGAAGAAGAGCGGATCCATGGCATGCGTTCGCCCTTCGATCGACACCTGGGACTCGGCCATCACCTCGAGCAGCGCCGACTGCGTGCGCGGCGAGGCGCGATTCACTTCGTCGGCGAGCAGGATCGAGGTGAAGACGGGTCCCGGACGGAACTCGAACTGCTGCTCGCGCTGGTTGAAGACCGACACGCCGAGGATGTCCGACGGCAACAGGTCGGGCGTGAACTGCACACGCGCGAAGCGCGCGCCGATGGAGGCGGCGAGCGCCTTGGCGAGCGTCGTCTTGCCCGTACCGGGCGTGTCTTCGATCAGCACATGACCACCGCCCGCGAAGGCGGCGAGGAGCTTGCGCACGGCGGCATGTTGTCCGCGCATGACGCTTTCGATATTTGCGGCAATGCGCCCGAAAAGGCGCTTCGCTTCGGAAGCTTCCAAGCCGGCCCTCCCTCGGGCCGATGCTAGCACCCTAGTTGCGCAGCACCAGCACCGTGCCGAGGATCACCACGAGCGCACCGACGATCATCGATGCCGTGATCGCCTCGCCGAGAAAGAGCGCGCCCCACACCATGCCGAAGAGCGGGATGAGATACGTCACCGTCAGCGCGCCGGTGGGGCCAATGTCGGCGATGAGCCGGAAATAAAGAACGTAGGCAATCGCGCCGCAGACGACGCCGAGCGCGAGCAATGCAAGGGCGACAGGCAGCCCGGGCCATGCCGGCGACGCAGCCAGGAGCATTGGCGCAAGCAGCACGCCGCCGGCGAGGAGCGATCCTGCGGCCATTCCCCTTGGCGAGGTTCCCTTGGCCCATCGACGCATCAAGAGGCCGGTGAGACCGTAGCTGAACGCCGCCGCCAGTCCCGCGACGACGGCGATCCAGCGCTCGCTCGCTTCGGCGCCCGAGACGATCCCGACGCCGACCACACCGATGACGAGTCCCGCGATCCGGCCAGGCGACATGGGTTCGCGCTGGAAGATTGCGGTCAGCAGGGCGCCCCACATCGGCGAAGTCGCGTTGAGCACCACGAGCAGGCCCACGGTGAGATAGAGCGCTGCGTATCCGAACAGCAGGAAGGGCAGGACGCAGTTCAGGACGCCGATGACGACGTAATAGCGCCATGAGCGCCGCCAGCCCGCGTCGAATCCCGTCAAGGCGTAGTAGGCGGCGAGCGTGCCGCCGGCGATCAACATTCGCACATCGGCAGTGGCGAGGACGCCGAACACCGGCGTCGCTATGCGGATGAAGAGGAAGGAAGCGCCCCAGATCGCAGCCAGCGTGACGAGCCGCGCCGCGTCCGCGGCTCTCATTTACGGCGCTTCTCGATCTCCAGCAGGCGCTTCTTCACTCCGAGGCCCCAGGCGTAGCCGCCGAGCCCGCCATCGGTACGGATCGCGCGGTGGCAGGGCACGACGAGCGCCACCGGGTTGGCGCCGCAAGCGCTGCCGACGGCTCGCACCGCGGCCGGCGCGCCGATCTCGCGAGCAATCTCGCCGTACGTGCGGGTTTCGCCGCGCGGGATGCGCCGCAACGCTTCCCACACGCGGCGCTGGAACACGGTGCCCCGGATGTCGAGCGGCACACGCGCGAGCGTTCCTTCGCCCGCGATGAACGCACGCACCTTCTCCACGAGTTGCGGCATTGCCTCCTCGACCCGCTCCGCCGCATTGAATTCTTCAGCAAGCAGCGCTTTCAGCCGGCGGCCGTCGCTGCCCAGCTTGACGGCGCAAACACCCTCGTCGGTCGAAGCGAGCAACACGGTACCGAGCGTGGTGGCGAAGGTGCAGAAGCCGATACGCTGGCCCTTGCCGCGCGCGCGGTAGTGCTTGGCCATCATGCCGAGGTGCCGCTTTTCGTAGAACCGCGAGACCGAGCCGTAGCCCGCGTCGAATACCGCGTCGGTGATGCGGCTGCCGTTCTGAAGCGAGGACTTCACTGCTTCCACGCGATGAGCATCCTGGTAATCGCGCGGCGAGACGCCGAACGCCTGCTTGAATCGGCGCTGCAAATGGAAAGGGCTCGCCGCTACCGCCTGCGCCAGCTCGCCGAGCGTCACGCGCTCGCCGCGACGTGCGTCGAGATAGGCCTTCGCCTTTTGCAGGATTTCCGTCATAGGCGGCACTTTAGGGCGTGATGGCGTTCAGTTCTATCCGGATTTTGCGCCCAGGATGTACTTGCGCGAGGTCCGCGGATCGAGCTTGGTGCGCTCGGCGACGGCCGCGTAGCTGCCCAGCCGGTCATACAGCATCGCGCTATAGGCCGAGAGCAGCTCGTCCGCCGTGAGATTTCCCTGCCGCAGGCGCGTGAGCAGGCGCTCCTCGCCATCGGCCTCGGCGGCGGTCACATCGGGCTTGTATGCCCCGGTGAGGAGAACGCGGCGCACGGCCTGCTCCAGCTCCCGCACGTTGCCGGGCCACGGGTAGCCGCGCGGCAAGTCCCGCTCGAGCGCCTCGAGGACGAACGCGACCAGCTCCTTGTTCGACTGCCCCGCCGTGCGTCCCACCAGCAGAGTGACGAGCTCGGCGAGCTCGGCGGGCGATTCCCGCAGGCGCTGCCGCAGGGTCGGGACCTGGATCACGTCGGAGCACAGGCGGTAATAGAAATCCTCGCGGAAACGCCCGCTCTGGCGCAGCTCGGCGATCGGCCGGTTGGTTGCCGCGATGACCCGCCCCGAAAAGCGCTTCGGCTCGCGGCCGCCGACCGGAGTGAAGGTGCGCTCCTGCAGCACCCGCAGCAGCTTGATCTGCAGCGACACGCCGACCTCGCCGATCTCGTCGAGAAAGAGGGCGCCGTGCTCGCTGCAGCGCTCGAACACGCCCTGGTGGTGATCGATGGCGCCGGTGAAGGCGCCCTTGCGATGGCCGAAGAGCTCGGACTCGACCAGCGTCTCCGGGAACTGCGAGAGATTGATGGCAATGAAGCTCTCGGCGAAGTTCGCTGCGAAACGCCGCTCGCCCGGCAGGTAAGGGATGAATTCCGAGCGGCCGATGGCGGCGGCTGCCTCGCCCTTGCCGGTGCCGGTCTCACCGAGGAGCAGAGTGGCGAAATCTTCCATGCGGTTCCACAGCGCTGCCTCGTAGACCCGCATGTCGTGCGTGAACATGTTGTTCCACAGCGCGCGGCGGAAGCGCTGCATCGAATCGCTCTTGCCGGCGAGCGCGCGCTCGATGAAATAGAACGCGCGCCGCAGCTGGAAGAAGAAGCTGAAGAACTTCACCGCGCGCTCTTCGGTGAAACCGTTCTGCACGAGCTCGCGCACCGCTTCCTCGCCGACCGGCGCGGCGAGCGGCGCGCCGGCCTTTCCCGCCTGTTGCTCGATGTGCGCGTCGAGCTGCGGCACGTATCGGTGATAAGCGACATAGGCGAGAGCCGGCTCGAGCAGCGCACGCTCTTCCGCGCCCGGTCGCGCGGCGGTTAGTGCTCGCAACCGTGGTGCGACGGCGCGGGCGAGGGCTTCGCGATCGCTGTTCAGGTCGCCCGGAGCATCCGGTGCAAGCCGCCTTATCACGGCAGCACGCTCTGCCGTGAATGGATTGCCGAACACGACGTTGGCAAGCGACGCTAGGAAATCGCGGTCCTCAGCTTTCATCAACTCATCTTATTGCATACAAAAAACGAATGCTGGACCTGCATAAATAGTGAGCCAACCACGGGCAGGGTTCTATTAACGATCAGCCAATTCAATGACTTGCCACATGGCACACGCCGTGCTCATAGAGCGGCGCCCGCGCAAATGGGCTAACAAAGGGGAGGTAGCGAATGAAGGTCAGGTCGGCCTCGATCGCGGTGCTCGCCGCGGTGTTGATGGGCGGATGTGCGGCGACACCCACGGCGCAAGAGGAGCCAGTCGACCCGTGCAACTTCGGCTGTCAGCTGTTTGCCGCCATGTTCGAAGGTTTCTTCACTGCGGCGTTCGATGCCGCTTTCTCGACCGGCGAAGGACGCGAGCACTCGCGTCACTCATGGGCGTCGGCGCCCGCGGCCGCCAGCTATGCGCCGCCGGCAAGGCATGAGCACGAAGCTCACAGGACGGAGGCACGGCACAAGAAACACAAGAAGGAGCGGCAGTGACGACCCTCGAGCAAGGCGAACGCCTGCATCGCGAGCTCCTCGCCGAGCTCTCCGCGGCCGGTTGCTTCCGCCGCGCACCGGGACGCAGTGCGGCGTTTGGCACCGCGATACTTGTCATCTACGCAGGCGCTTACGCGCTCCTCCTTACAGCGCCTGCGCTGCCTCTAAGGCTGCTCGCAATCGCAATCCTCGCGTTCCTCTGCGTCCAGGCGGGTTTCCTGGCGCATGAGGCAGGCCACGGCGCGCTGACGAACAACCGGCGCTTGGCGTCGCTCGTCGGCCAGGTGTTCAACACGCTGATCACCGGGATGTGCTACGCGTACTTCCAGAGCATCCATCGCGTGCACCACCCGCACTGCAACGAGCGTGCGCGCGACCCCGACATGCAGTCCGAAATCCTGAGCATGTACGCCGAATCGGCGCATGCGAAGCGGGGCTTCGGCCGGCTGGTCACGCGCCGGCAAGGGGTGCTCGTCTGGATCCTGATCTGGCTGCAGGGCTTGAGCCTCAAGCTCGACAGCCTGCGCTTCGTTGCGCGCAATCTGCGCACGACGCGCGCCGATCAGCTCGTGCTCGTCGCGCATGCCGCGCTGTGGGCCGCGCCGGCGGCCTTCGTCGGTCTCGGCGACGCATGGCTGAACTACAGCCTGATGACGCTGCTGATCGGCGGCTATACCGGCGCCATCTTCATCGTGAACCACATCGGCACTCGCGTCATGGAGCCTGCCGAATCGCTGCCCTTCATGCTGCACGAGATCGCCGTCACCCGGAATCTCGGCACGTCGCGCTTGGAGGATTTCCTGTTCGGCGGCCTCAACAATCACATCGAGCATCACGTCTTCCCGTCGATGCCTACGGTGCGGCTGCGCACCGCACGACGCATCACCCGCGAATTCTGCCGGCGCCATGGGATCGACTACCGCGAAATGTCGTGGCTCGCTGCGATGCGGGAAGTCGGGAGGCACTTCAAGTCGATGTCGCGGTATGCCCGCGCACCGCTCGCCGCACCTCTCCATTGAAGCTCAAAGAACGGAGCTACGTCATGCTGCAACTCACGCCCCGCGAACGCCAAGTGGTGCGCCTGCTCGCCGCCGGCTTGACCTACGAACAGATGGCGCAGGCGCTCGGCATCTCGCTGCATACCGTCTGCAGCCACGTCAAGAACCTCTACCGCAAGCTCGAAGTGCACAACGCGCCGGCCGCCGTGTCGCGCGCTTTCCTGATCGGAGGGATCCATGAAAACTGATTGCAAGGTCATCATCGTCGGAGCCGGCATCACCGGCATCGGCGCGGCATACCACCTGCGGGAGAACAACATCTCGTACATGGTGCTCGAGGCGAACCGCGATCTTGGCGGTGTCTGGTACACCCAGCGCTGGCACGGCGCGCGCTGCGACTCCGACTTCGTAAAGTACTCGTACAGCTTTCGGCCGTATGTCTCGCCGCGCTGCCTGCACAGCCGCGACGAGATCCACGCTTACCTGCGCTCGGTGGCCGAGGAGTTCGGCATCCTGGACCGCATTCGTTTCAACACGCTGGTGACAGCCGCCGAGTTCGACTCTCGCGAGGGCTGCTGGACCGTGCATACCAACCACGGCAGCTTCACCGCGCAATTCCTCATCAACGGCAACGGCTATTTCTCCGAGCCGCACAGGCCGTGCTTTCCGGGCCAGGACGATTTCACCGGCGAAGTGATCCACACTTTCGACCTGGACGACAAGCGCACATTCAAGGGCAAGGACGTCGTGCTGGTCGGCAGCGGCTCGACCGCTGTTTGCTGCGCGCCGGAGCTGGCACTCGTGTCGGGCTCATTGACGATGCTGCAGCGTTCGCCGTCCTACATCTACGAGATCGACAACCGGGCGACGCCGCTCATGCGTTTTTGCCAGTACCTCTACGGCCTCGGCCTCGAGCTCCCGATCCGCGTCCTGCGCGGCTATCTCCAGGCGCGCGACGACGTCATCTTCGTCGCCTTCCGCGCTTTCCCGCGGCTTGCGCGCCGGTTCTTCCAACAGCATTGGCGCGACGCGGTGAACGACGAAAGCCTCCGCCAGCACTTCACGCCCCGCTACCGGCCCTGGGAGCAGCGCATCCCGATCGCCATCGGTCTGAAGGCGGCCGTGAAGAGCGGCCGCGTGGCCATGAAAACCGACGAAATTGAGCGCTTTACGATGACCGGCATCGTGCTGAAGAGCGGTGAAGCGCTGAAGTGCGATGTCTGCGTGCTCGCCACCGGCTTCGAGCTCAATTTCCTCAAGTTCGCCTTGCGGGTCGATGGCGCAACGCTCGACATGGCCGGCATCAATTTCTACAAAGGCATCATGATGGGCGGCGTGCCGAACTACTTCCAGCCGGTCGGCGTCTGGCATTCGGCCTGGACCCAGCGCTCGGAGAGCGCGACGAAGTTTGCGGTAAAGATCATGCGGTACATGGCGGAGCGCGGGCTGCACAAGGTGTGCATCGACCGCGATGCGAGTGTTCGCTACACGCCGGCGATCACGCCTAACTACATCATGCGGCGACTGGCGCTCATGCCTCGGCTCTACGGCACGTACGAGCTGCCATCGGTGGATAATCTGCTCTCCTACCGCTTTGAACCGCGCGCTTTCCATTTCGGCTAGTTCAACCGCCGCCTGGTGGCTCGGGCTTCTCATGCTCGCGGCAGCGCTCTTCCTCGTGCCGGCGATCCCCGAGCCGCACGTCTTTCGCGAGCTCGCCGACGAGCGCGCGATGTTCGGCATCGCATCGTTCTGGAACGTGGTGTCGAACCTGCCGCTCTTCCTCTGCGGGGCGTGGGGCTTCTTCGTGGTCGCGCGCGCGGGCTCGACAAGCTTCGCCGTCCCGGCGGAGCGGTGGCCGTATTTCTTCGCCTTCGCAGCGATCGCTCTGGCGGGCATCGGCTCGACGTACTACCACGTCGCACCGGATGCGGATCGCCTGATGTGGGACCGGCTGCCGATCGCCCTTGCCTTCATGGCCCTGCTATCGGCGCTGCTCGCCGAGCGCGTCAGCGTGCAAGAGGGTATTCGCTCGCTCGGTCCGCTTCTCGCCGCGGGGGCGGCAAGCGCCATCTACTGGCGCTGGAGCGCGCTGCACGGCGCCGAGAACATCCTGCCTTATGCGCTCGTCCAATACGGCGCGTTCGCGGCCATAGTGGCGCTCGCCGCGTTCGTGCGCCCGCGCTACACGCGGAGCGCCGACCTCTTCATCGTCGCAGCGCTTTACGCGGCGGCAAAGGTCACCGAGGTGCTCGACGCTCAGATCTTCGGCCTGGGCGGCGTCCTGAGCGGCCACACGCTCAAGCACTTCCTCGTGGCGATCTCGGTGTGGTGGCTCGCCCGGATGCTCGCGCGGCGCCGGCCTATCTAGGCCGCTTGTCGATGACGCGCTTCGCCTTGCCGATCGAGCGCTCGACCGCGCCGATGCGTACCTCCGCGCTGATGCCGACATAAGACTTGATGTGGTGCGCGAGGGCGGCTGCGCCCCCGGCGTTGCCTTCCACCACTACGGCAAGGTGGTCGAGCGGGCCTTGCTTCGAGACCTCGAGGACGTAATGCGGCGTGAGGCCTGGCGTCTTGAGGATCAGCTCCTCGATCTGCGAGGGGAAGACGTTGACGCCGCGGATGATGAGCATGTCATCCGAGCGTCCAGTGACCTTTTCCATGCGCCGCATGCTGCGCGCCGTTGGCGCGAGGAGCCGCGTGAGGTCTCGCGTGCGGTAGCGGACGACCGGCAGCGCTTCCTTCGTGAGGGAGGTGAATACAAGCTCGCCGCGCTCGCCCTCGGCAACGGGTTTGCCGCTCTCGGGATCGATGATCTCGGGATAGAAGTGATCCTCCCAGATCGTCAGTCCGTCCTTCGTTTCGGCGCACTCCTGCGCCACGCCCGGGCCCATGACTTCCGACAGACCGTAGAGGTCGATCGCCTCGAGGCCGACGCGGCGCTCGATGGACTGCCGCATCTCGTGGGTCCAGGGCTCGGCGCCGAAGATGCCGATGCGCAGCCCGCTCTTCCTGGGCTCGAATCCTTGCCGCTCCATCTCGTCGGCGATGGCGAGCATGTAGCTCGGCGTCACCATGATGATGGCGGGCTTGAAGTCGGCGATGAGCTGAACTTGCCGCTCGGTCATGCCGCCGCCGAGCGGGATCACCGGAAGCCCCAGGCGCTCCGCCCCATAGTGCGCGCCGAGTCCGCCGGTAAAGAGCCCATAGCCGTAGGCGACGTGCACCTTGTCTCCCGGCCGCGCTCCCGCGGCCCGAATGGAACGCGCCATCAGGTTCGACCACGTGTCGATGTCGCGTGCCGTATAGCCGACCACGGTCGGCTTGCCGGTCGTGCCCGACGAGGCGTGAATGCGCACGATGCGCTCCATCGGCACGGCGAACATGCCGAACGGATACGTCTCGCGCAGATCGGCCTTCGTGGTGAAGGGAAAGCGCGGCAGATCCTCAAGCGTGCGGCAGTCCTCCGGCTTGACGCCCGCAGCGTCGAACTTCTTGCGGTACTGGGCAACGTTCTCATAGGCATGCTTGAGGGACCACTGCAGTCGCTCGAGCTGCAACCTGCGCAGCTCCTCGCGCGGCGCCTTCTCGATCGACTCGAGCTCGAACGGTTTCATTCGACCCATGTTCCTTTGACAGTTGCAGACTTGCCGTTGAAAAGCGCGACGAGCTCGTTGCGCTGGTTGGTGACGCGCACGCTGTATATGCGAGTGCGGCCGGCGTGCGCCGTCTCCTGCGCTTCGGCGGTCAGCTCGTCGCCGACATGCGCGGGCGCCAGGAACTCGATCGAGCAGCTCGCCGCAAGAGCGCGCGGGTTGTGCGAATTGCCCGCGTAGCCGAAGCTCGAATCCGCGAGCGAAAAGATCATGCCGCCGTGGCAGACGTCCTGGGCGTTCAGCATCTCCTGCGTCACGCGCATCGAAATGAGAGCGTGACCCGGCCGCACCTCGCGCAGGCGCATGCCGAGCAGACGCGAGGCGCGGTCTTGCGGTTCGATGAGTCGAGCGACTTGCTCGGCGAGCGCCTGCTTGTTCACTTCCCCTGGAAGCGCGGCTCGCGCTTTTCCTTGAATGCCGTAACGCCCTCGCGGTAATCCGCGCTCAGCCCGGCCTCGCGTTGCAGGTCGCGCTCGAGATCGAGCTGCGCGTCGAGGCTATTCTCGGCATACAGGGCTTGCTTGAGCAGTCCATAGCCCTTCGTCGGGCCTTGCGCCAGCCGTCTGGCGAGCGCATCGGTTTCAGCCGGGAGCGCAGCATCGTCAACCGCCTTCCAGATCAGCCCCCATTGCGCGGCCTGCTCGGCGCTCAATTTCTCGGCAAGCAACGCGAGCCCCATGGCGCGCGCCGTGCCGACCAGGCGCGGCAGGAAGTAGCTCCCGCCCGCATCGGGCACGAGCCCGAGCCTGGAGAAGGCCTGCACGAAGCTCGCGCTGCGCGCCGCGATCACGATGTCGCAGGCGAGCGCGATGCTGGCGCCGGCACCGGCCGCGACGCCGTTCACCGCGCACACGATCGGCTTGGGAAGCGCGCGCATGCGGCGCACGAGCGGGTTGTAGTGCCTGCCGAGCGAGACCGAGAGATCGACCGGCGGTGCGCCCGGACTGACGTCGCGCTCGGCGAGATCCTGGCCGGTGCAGAATCCGCGTCCGGCGCCCGTAAGAAGCACTGAACGAATCTCGCTCTCGCCCGCCGCACGCTCGAGCGCCGCGGCGAGTCGCTCGTGCATCTCCGGGTTCAGCGCGTTCAGCTTCTCGGGCCGATTGAGCTTGATCGTCAAAACGCCCGCGTCGAGCGAGACGAGAACGGAGGCCATGGGTTTAGAATTCTAGCCATGCCGAAGGTCTACGCTATCGACGGCATCGTGCCGGTCGTCGAGCCGGGCGCCTTCGTCCATCCGAGCGCAGTGTTGATCGGCGACGTGATCGTCGGCGCACGTGCGTACATCGGCCCTTGCGCGAGCCTGCGCGGTGACTTCGGCCGCATCATCGTCGAAGCCGGCGCGAATCTGCAGGACAGCTGCACGATGCACGGTTTCCCCGGCAAGGACACGGTGGCCGGCGCCGAGTCGACCATCGGCCACGGCGCGCTCGTCGGCATGAATTGCGTGATCAACGACAACGCGGAGATCGGCGAGGACGCGATGATTGCAGCGCTCTCCTTCGTCAAGGCCGAGGCACGCATCCCGCCGCGCTCGCTCGCTGCCGGCATCCCCGCGCGGGTGCTGCGCGAGCTGAGGGAAGAAGAGCTGCGCTGGAAAAACGACAACCTGCAGGGCTATCAGCAACTCGCTGTGCGCAGCATGACCCGCATGGAGCTGGTCGAAGCGCTCACTCAACCGGAAGCGGGCCGCAAGCGATTCGATTTCCCCTATGCCGTGCCGCACTCCGACATGAAAAGAAAGCATGGCTGACACGGCGCTCCTCATCATCGATATCCAGAACGACTATTTTCCCGGCGGCAGGATGGAGCTCGAGGGCGCGGATGCGGCCGCGGCCAATGCGGCGCGCGCGCTCGGCGAGTTCCGTCGCAAGGGGGCTCCCATCGTGCACGTGCGCCATCTTTCGGTGAGGCCCGGCTCGACGTTTTTCATACCCGGCACCGCGGGAGCGGAGATCCATGAACGCGTCCGTCCAACCGGGCAAGAGCGAGTCATCGAGAAGAACTTTCCCAACAGCTTTCGCGCCACCGATCTGGACAAAGTGCTGAAGGCGGCCGGCGTGAAAGAGCTGGTGGTGGCCGGGATGATGACGCACATGTGCGTCGATGCGAGCGTGCGCCAGGCGGCCGATCTCGGCTATAAGGTGACGCTGCTCGGCGATGCCTGCGCCACGCGCGCGCAGAGCTTCGGCGGCGAGAGCGTTCCCGCGCGCCAGGTGCACGCCGCGTTCCTGGCGGCGCTCAACGGTTTCTATGCGAGAGTGATCCCCACCCATGAGCTATGACCTGATCAAGGTTGAACAGAAGGGCCGCGTCGGCGTCGTCACGCTGAACCGGCCGAAGCAGATGAATGCGTTGAACCCGCAGCTCATGCAAGAGCTCGGCGTGGCGCTGTACGCCTTCGATGCGCATGACGGCGTCGGCGCGATCGTCATCACCGGCAACGAGAAGGCTTTCGCGGCGGGCGCGGACATCGGCGTGATGAAGGACTACAGCTATATGGACGCGTTCCTCAGCGACTACATCACGCGCGACTGGGAGCATATCCGGCGCATCCGCAAGCCCATCATCGCCGCGGTCTCCGGCTATGCGCTCGGCGGCGGCAACGAGGTCGCCATGATGTGCGACATCGTCATCGCGGCGGAGAACGCGCGCTTCGGCCAGCCCGAGATCAACCTCGGCATCATGCCGGGCGCGGGCGGGACGCAACGCCTGCCGCGCGCGGTGGGCAAGGCGAAGGCCATGGACATCTGCCTCACCGGCCGCATGATGGACGCCCAGGAAGCCGAGCGCGCCGGGCTCGTCTCGCGCGTCGTGCCGCTCGACAAGCTGATGGAGGAGGCGATGGCTGTCGCCGAGAAGATCGCGTCGAGCTCGTTGCCCGTCGTGATGATGATCAAGGAGTCGATCAACCGCGCCTACGAGACCTCGCTCAACGAGGGCGTGCTGTTCGAGCGGCGCCTCTTTCATTCGCAGTTCGGACTCGCCGACCAGAAGGAAGGCATGGCCGCGTTCCTCGAGAAGCGCAAGCCGGGCTTCAAGAACCGCTGAGCGCGGTTTACCTCCTCCTCGTCGCCCACATCTTCTCGATGCTGGGCTTCTCCACCTACGCGGCGCTGCTCCCGGAGCTGCGCGATGCGTGGCGGATGTCGAACGCCGAGGCCGGGATCGTGAGCGGCATGTTCTTCGTCGGCTATATCGGCACGGTTTCGCTGTGGACGGCACTCACCGACCGCGTCGACGCGCGCAGGATCTACCTCGCCGGCAGCGCGCTCGCGGTCATCGGCAGCGCCGGCTTCGGTTTCATCGCCCGGGGCTTCGCGAGCGCACTCGCTTTTCAGGTGCTGTTCGGCGCGGGCATTGCCGCCACCTACATGCCTGGCCTGCGTCTTCTCTCCGACCGCATATCGGGCCCCTACCAGAGCCGCTACATCGCCTTCTATACATCGTTCTTCGGTATCGGCACCGCGCTTTCCTACGCCATGGCGGGATTCATCGCGGCGAGCAGGGGATGGCACGCCGCGTTCCTCTTGAGTGCGCTTGGACCCATCGTGGCCGGCGTGCTGGTGTCCGCATTACAGGCGGTGCCGCCGCACGCCCAGGGCAGCATTACGCTACGCAGTCTTTTTCCGGTCGGGGCCTGGCGACGTGTGCTCGCCAATCGCGCGAGCGCCGGCTACACGCTGGGGTACATGGCGCATTGCCTCGAGCTTTTCGGCTCGCGCGCCTGGATGGTGGCTTTCCTCGCCTTCTCGGCAAGCCTGCATCAAGGCGACTCCTTTCCATGGAGCGGCCCCGTGATCGCCGCCGTGGTCAACCTGCTGGCGGTGCCGGCTTCCATCGTGGGCAATGAAGTCGCGCTTCGCATCGGCCGTCGTCGCTGGATCCTGATCGTCATGGCGTCCTCCGGTGCCGGGGGGCTTCTGATGGCCTCGACGGCATCGTGGCACTGGGCCGCGGTGCTCGCGCTCCTCGTCGCCTATTCGATGCTCGTCATGGCGGAGTCGGGCACGCTGACCGCCGGGCTTGTCGGCGCCGCGCCTGGCGAGCTGCGCGGCGCAGCGATGGGCCTTTATTCGCTCGCCGGTTTCGCAGGCGGGCTCGTCGGGCCCGTCGTCTTCGGCGCGGCGCTCGATATCGCTGGTGGCGCGACGAATGCTGGCGCCTGGATCGCTGCCTACGCGGCCATAGGCGTGGGATGCCTCGCCGCGCCTTTCGTCGCTAGAATCGCCGGCAAGGGCTAGGAGGAGCGATGGAGCGAATCTGGCTGAAGAGCTATCCGGCCGGTGTCCCCGCCGAGATCGACGTCAATCGATACAGCTCACTGGTCGAGCTCTTCGAGAAGAGCATCCGCGCCTACGGCGAGCGCCCGGCGTTCACCTGCATGGGCAAGACGATCAGCTTCTCCGAGCTCGACACGATGGCGCGGCATTTCGGCGCCTGGCTGCAGTCGAAAGGGCTCGCCAAGGGCGCGCGCGTCGCCATCATGATGCCGAACTGCCTGCAGTACCCGATTGCGATGTTCGGCACGCTGCGCGCGGGTTGCGTGGTGGTGAACGTCAATCCGCTCTATACGGCGCGGGAGCTCGAGCACCAGGTGAACGACGCCGGCGCCGAGGTGATCGTGATCCTCGAGAATTTTGCGGCCACGCTCGAGCAGGTTCGCGCGCGCACGTCTCTGAAGCACGTGGTGGTCACGTCACTCGGCGAGCTGCTCGGCCTGAAGGGGCTGCTCGTCAACCTGGTGGTGCGCAAGGTGAAGAAGATGGTGCCCGCGTACCACCTGCAGGGCGCCGTGAGCTTCAAGCAGGCGCTCGCCGAGGGCGCGGGCGCGAAGCTCGTCACACCGCTCCTCGGCCGCGATGATCTCGCATTCCTGCAGTACACGGGCGGCACGACCGGCGTATCGAAGGGCGCGATGCTGCTTCATCGCAACGTGATTGCGGCGCTGCTGCAATACAACACTTGGCTCGCCTCCGCGATGACTGGCGGCGAGCGCCCGGTGATCATCACCGCGCTGCCGCTCTACCACATCTTCTCGCTTACGGTGAACTGCCTGAACATGATGACGGTCGGTGGCGAGAACATCCTCATCACCAACCCGCGCGATATCCCGGGCTTCGTCAAGGAGCTCGGCAAATACCGCTTCACCATGATCAGCGGCGTCAACACGCTCTTCAACGCGCTGCTCAACCATCCCGATTTCGCCAAGCTCGACTTCTCCGCGCTGAAATTCGCGCTCGGCGGCGGCATGGCCGTACAGAAAGTGGTCGCCGATCGCTGGAAGCAGGTGACCGGCACGACGCTGATCGAGGGCTACGGCCTCACCGAGACCGCGCCGGCGGCGACGGCGAACCCGCTCGACATGAAGGAGTACACCGGCGCGATCGGCCTGCCGATGCCTTCTACAGACATCGAGTTGCGCGATGACAACGACCGCGCGGTACCGCTTGGCGAGTCGGGGGAGATCTGCATCAAGGGCCCGCAGGTCATGGCCGGCTACTGGCAGCGGCCGGATGAGACCGCGAAGGTGCTCGGCGCCGACGGCTTCCTGCACACCGGCGACATCGGCGTCATGGACGCCAAGGGGTTCATCCGCATCGTCGATCGCAAGAAGGACATGATCGTGGTGTCGGGCTTCAAGGTGTTCCCGAACGAGGTCGAGCAGGTCGTGGCGATGCTGCCGGGCGTGCTCGAATGCGCCGTCGTCGGTGTGCCCGACCCGCATTCGGGCGAGGTGCCGAAGGTCTACATCGTCAAGAAAGACCCGCAGCTCACCGAGCAGGACGTGCTGGAGCATTGCAAGAAGGAGCTGACCGCCTACAAGCGCCCGAAGTACGTCGAGTTCCGCACCGAGCTGCCCAAGACCAACGTCGGCAAGATCCTGCGCCGCGCGCTGCGCGAGGAGCGCAAAGCCGCCTAGCGTGGCTTGAGCACCAGGCGGTGCACGCCGGCTGCCTCGAGCTTCGCCCGGTCGCTCACCATCGGTATGTATTCGCCACGCGCCCAGAGCGGCGTGAGGTCCCGGTAATGCGGCGACAAGGGATTACCGGATTGTCCGCCGGGCTGAATGAAGACCGAGGCCTGCGGGTCGGAGAGATCGTAGATCGCGCGCAGGCTCGAGGCGTGGCGGTTGGCATAGGGCTCGGCCTCGTCGCTGAAATCCATGTCGCCGCGGTTGATCGTGTAGCCGTCGCCCGGGCTCGGCACGGTAATGTCGAAATACCGGCGCAACCAAGGACTACGCGAAAACGGCCGGTGCCGCAGTCGTGCCTCGTGCGCTTCGCCCCATTTCCATTGGTTAGGGTCGTTGCCATAGCGCTGCCGCAGATCGGCTAAGGCCTTTTCCAGCGAGGTGGAGAGAATTTCGTCGCAGGTCTCGAGCCGGGCGGTGTTTACGTCGTCGCACCAGCGCGACTCGGCATTTCGATCCGCGAGCACATCGTCCACGAACACCGCGCGCAGGCGCCAGGCGCCGCGGAACCCGGGCCCCAACTCGTCGGCATAGAGGGCGCGCGCCAGCTCTCGCGACCAGGCGGTGAAGATGAGCGGCTCGGGCCGGTCGAGCGACATGCTGCCGTCCCAGGCCGCGAGCCACTTCAGCACCTCGCTTGCCTCGATGCTTTGTCCCTGGATCGCGACCATGCGCGGCACGAGCTCGCGCGCGGCGAGCGAAACGACATCGGCCTGCATGCGCGCGAAGCTCGTCCGGTCGTGCTGCTTCACGCTGTCCAGGAGCTCGGTGATGCGCCGCGCTCGAAAAGGCGGTTCCCACTCGTAGGTGATCCGGTGCCGATAGCCCGGCGGCACGACCTTGTTGTTCGCGGTGACGATCGCGCCGCTTTGCGGATTGAAGGCGCGCGGCAGCTCGTCGAACGGGATGAAGCCCGCCCAGTCGTAGCGCGCGTCCCAGCCCGGGGCGGGTGCGAGCCCGTGCAGGTCGTTTTCGGGCTTGCGCACCGGAATCTTCGCCGGTGCGATGAAGCCGATGTTGCCGTCGACATCGGCATAGGTAAGGTTCTGCTGCGGAACACTCAGGGTTCGCGTGCTTTCGACGAACTCATTCCAGTTCCTCGCGCGCGCGAGCTTCAGGAAAGCGCCGAGCGAGACATCGTCCTCGGCAAGCGCGGTCCAGGCGAGCGCGAGCGCATGGCCGCGCGGCGTGGCATCGAGCGCGCTCGACAGGACGTCGCTGATCACCGGGCCATGGCGCGAGATGCGCACGTTCAATGCGACGTCGGGCGCACCTTTGACCTTGATCGTCTCGCGCACCACGGTAAAGGGGCGCGGGCCGTCCGGCGCGACGTAGCCGCCGCTCGTATCGAGCTTCTCGAGATAGAGATCCTGCACGTCCGGCCCGGTGTTGGTCGCGCCCCAGGCGATGCGGTCATTGCGGCCGATGATGATGCCAGGAACGCCGGGCAGCGTTGCGCCGATCGCGTCGATGCCCGGTGCGTGAATGTGAGCGAGATACCAGATGTTCGGCGCACTGAGCCCGAGATGCGGATCGTTGGCGAGCAATGGCTTGCCGGTTGCCGAGCGCCTGCCCGAGACCACCCAGCTGTTCGACGCTCCGCCCAGAGAGTCGATTGCGGAGACTTGCGCCGGCTCCTTCTCCAGTACGCGGTAGAGCTCGCGCAGATTCGGCAGCTTGGGCGAGGTTTCGCCCGGGTAAGGCGGGAAGAACTCCTCGATCATCGACGTCGAAAGCCGCGGCGCGAGCTGCAGCCGCAGGAGCTCCGTGCGCCAGTTGTTGCCGAGATCCCACGCGAGCATCTTGGCCCACGCCGCCGAATCGATTGCGCTCCAGGCTTCCGGCTGCACGCCCAGGATCCAGAATTCGGGCGGCAGCACCGGCTTCGACCGAAGATACGCATTCACGCCGGCGGCGTACGCGTCAAGCAGCCGTCTGCTGTCGGCATCCAGGTGGCGCAGATTGGCTTCAGCCACCCGCCATATGCCAATCGTGCGCAGGAACCGGTCCGTATCAAGGGCCGCAGGCCCGAGCACTTCCGCGAGCCGCCCGGAAGCGATCCGCCGATTCATCTCGAGCTGCCACAGGCGGTCCTGCGCGTGCACGAAGCCGAGCGCGAACTGCGCGTCGCGCTCCGAGTGCGCAAAGATGTGCGGCACGCCATGCGCATCGCGCAGGATTTCTACCTGCGCCTCGATGCCGGCAACCTCTATCGCGCCATCGGTTTGCGGCAGCGAAAGCCGCAAATATAAGTAGCTCGCGCCGGCCAGGGCGACCAGCAATAGCGCGGCGGCGAATAGCCAGCGGAAAGTGCGATGCGGCACCGCCGCAATTCTGTTATAACAAACAGGTCATAACAACTGCAGGGCCTTGAATGCTCTACAGTCTTTACGAGGCGCAGCATCTGGCGCTCACACCGCTGCGTTTCATGGCCGAGTGGTCGCGCGGTTGGTTCGGTCATCCCTTCAGCCCCTTCGCGCATTTTCCGATGTCGCGACGCTTCGCGGCTTCGAGCGATCTGTTCCTTCGCGTCACCGAGCGCTACGAGAAGCCGCAATGGAACCTGGACGGCGTGGAGCTTGCGGTGGCGCAGGAGAAGCCGTTCTGCCGGCTCATCCACTTCAAGCAGGCTACGCCGAAGCCGCACAAGGTGCTCATCGTCGCGCCGCTGTCCGGTCATCACGCGACGCTGCTGCGCGATACGGTGCGTGCGCTGCTCGGCGAGCACGATGTCTGGATCACCGACTGGAACAATGCACGCCTCGTGCCGCTTTCGGCAGGACCTTTCCATCTCGCCGACTACGTCGACTATGTACGCGAATGGATCACGCTGCTTTCACCGGGCCTGCACGTCATGTCGGTGTGCCAGCCGACGGTGCCGGTGCTCGCCGCCGTCGCGCTCATGGCGGAGCGCAGGCAGGCCCAGCCGTTGACCATGGTGATGATGGGCGGCCCGATCGATGCCCGGCGCAGCCCGACGGCGGTCAACAACCTCGCCCGGCGCAAGCCGCATTCATGGTTCGAGCGCCATGTGATCGAGCGCGTGCCGCCGAAGTATCCGGGCTATATGCGCCGCGTGTATCCCGGGTTCCTCCAGCACATGGGATTCGTGGCGATGAATCCCGATCGCCACCTCAACGCGCACTGGGAATACTTCAATCACCTGATGGTCGGCGATGGCGAATCGGCCGAGGCGCACCGGCGCTTCTACGACGAATACAACGCGGTGCTCGACCTGCCGGCCGAGTACTACCTCGACACGGTGAAGACGGTGTTCCAGGACTTCGCGCTGCCGAAAGGCCGCATGTTCGTGCGCGACGAGCTGGTGCGGCCGACCGCGATCCGCCACGTGGCGCTCCTCACCATCGAAGGCGAGCTCGACGACATCTCGGGCAACGGACAGACCGAGGCGGCGCATGCGCTCTGCCTCAATATTCCGCGCGAGCGCCGGGAGCACTTCCTCGCTCCCGGTGTCGGGCACTACGGCATCTTCTCCGGCCGCCGCTGGCGCGAAGTGATCTTCCCCCGCGTGCGCGACTTCATCTCCACTTACAGCTCGTAGCGCGATCCCTCCTCGCCGCGCGCCGCCCGCTCGACGATGCCGCGCGGCAGGTGCGGCGCGAAGAGCTCGATGAACTCGTAGGCGTAGCGCCGCAGATAAGCGTTGCGCTTGATGCCGAGGCGCGTCGTGCTCGACTCGAAGAGGTGACTCGCATCGATTGCGCGCAGCATCGTGTCGCGCTTCGGGTCGAATGCCATCTTGGCGAGGATGCCGATGCCGAGGCCGAGCTCGACGTAGGTCTTGATCACGTCGGAGTCCTGCGCGCTCAGCACCACGTGGGGCTTGAGTCCGCGGTTCTCGAACGCTTTCTGCATCAGCGAACGATTGGCGAAGGCGAAGTCATACGTCACGATCGGGTGCTCCGCGAGCCGCTCCAGCGTCAGGGTGGCCTTGAGCAGGGGGTGCTTCGGCGGCACCACCACGCAGCGGTTCCACTGGTACACCGGCAGCGAAACGAGCTCCGGGTATTCGTCGATCATCTCGGTGGCGACGCCCATGTCGGCCTCGCCGGCGATGACCTGCTCGCAGATCTGCGTCGGATTGCCCTGGTGGAGGACGAGCTCTACCTTCGGATACCGACGCTTGAACTCCGCGACGGCCTTCGGCAGCGCATAACGCGCCTGCGTATGCGTTGCCGCGATGGTCAGCGTGCCGGCCTGGTCGTTCGCGAACTCCTCGCCAGCCCGCCGCAGGTTCTGCGCCTCGCCGAGGATGCGCTCGGCGATCGCCACGATGGCCTTGCCCGGTTCGGTGACCGACACGAGGCGCTTGCCATGGCGGACGAAGACGCGGACGCCGAGCTCGTCCTCGAGCGCGCGAATCTGCTTCGACACGCCGGGCTGGGAGGTATGGAGCGCTTCGGCCGCCTCGGAAACATTGAGGCCACGGCGCACCACTTCGGTGAGGTAGCGCAGCTGCTGGAGCTTCATGCTTATTCCTGATGTGCATAACATGCTAACACATTAGTCTTTGAAAGCATAAGACGCGCTCCTAGCATTGGCGTCCCATGTACCTCTACGACGCGATCGACCAGCGGCTGGTGGACGAACGCGTGCGGCAGTTTCGCGGGCAGACCGAGCGCTTCCTGGCCGGCAAGCTCTCGGAAGACGAGTTCCGCGCCCTCAGGCTGCGCAATGGCCTCTACATCCAGCGCTATGCGCCGATGCTGCGCATCGCCATCCCATACGGTCTCCTCTCGACCCGCCAACTGCGCAAGCTGGCGGAAATCTCGCGCAGATACGATCGCGGCTACGGCCATTTCTCGACGCGGCAGAACCTGCAGCTCAACTGGCCGAAGCTCGACCAGGTTCCCGACATCCTCGCCGAGCTCGCCACAGTGCAGATGCACGCGATCCAGACCTCGGGGAACTCGTTTCGCAACGTCACGGCGGACCATTTCGCAGGCGTCGCGCGCGACGAGATCGTCGATTCTTTCGTCTGGTGCGAAATCATCCGCCAGTGGTCCACGTTCCATCCGGAGTTTTCGTTCCTGCCGCGGAAGTTCAAGATCGCCCTGAACGGCGCGCGCGCCGATCGCGTGGCGGTGGCGGTGCATGACATCGGCCTTCACGCCGTGACGGACGGGCGCGGCGAGATCGGCTTCAAGGTGCTGGTCGGCGGCGGCTTGGGCCGCGCGCCGATCATCGGCGTCGTGATCCGCGAGTTCCTGCCCTGGCAGCACCTGCTCACTTACCTCGAGGCGATCCTGCGCGTCTACAACCGCTCTGGCCGCCGCGACAACATCCACAAGGCGCGCATCAAGATCCTGGTGAAGGAGCGCGGTGCAGAGCGCTTTCGCGACGAAGTGGAAGCGGAGTGGGCGCTGGTCAAAGACGGCCCCGCCACGCTCATTGCGGAAGAGGTCGAGCGCGTGGCTGCCCGCTTTACTCGCCCCGCGTATGAACGCCTGCCGGATCTCGATCTCGGCGCGATTGCCGTCCCGGGTTTTAAGGCGTGGGCGAAGCGCAACCTCCACCCGCACAAAATGCCCGGCTACGCCGCGGTGACCCTGTCGCTCAAGAAGACCGGCGTGCCGCCCGGCGACGTCACCGCCGAGCAGATGGAGGCGATTGCAAATCTCGCCGATCGCTATTCGTTCGGCGAGCTTCGCGTCTCGCACGAGCAGAACCTCGTGCTCGCCGACGTCCGGCAGAGCGATCTGCTCACCGTATGGCGCGAGGCGCGTGCCCTAGGGCTCGCCACGCCCAATCTCGGGCTGCTGACGAACATCATCGCCTGCCCGGGCGGCGACTTCTGCGCGCTCGCCAATGCGAAATCAATCCCGGTGGCTGAAGCGATCCAGCGACGCTTCGACGATCTCGATTACCTGCACGACATCGGCGAGCTCGACTTGAACATTTCCGGCTGCATCAACGCCTGCGGCCACCATCACATCGGCCACATCGGCATCCTCGGCGTGGATAAGAACGGCGAAGAGTGGTACCAGATCGAGATCGGTGGCAACCAGGGTGAGATTCGGGCCGGCTGCAAAGCTTCGCTCGGCAAGGTGCTCGGTCCATCGTTCGCCCGCGCGCAAGTCCCCGACGTCATCGAGCGGCTGGTCGAGTGCTATCTCGAGCGCCGCGACAGCGAAGCCGAGCGCTTCGTCGACGTGGTGCATCGCATCGGCATCGAACCTTTCAAGGAGCGGGTCTATGGCAGCGCTGATCAAGCATCGGCAGGTCGTCAGCGAGAGCGCGCCGTCGCCTGAAAGCCACGTGCTGCGCCTCGAGCCGAGCGACGATCCGGCCTCGGTCGCGGATAAGCTCGCCCATGTCGCGCGGGTCGAAGTGAATTTTTCCAAGTTCGGCGATGGCCGCGGCTTCTCGATCGGCCGCCTGCTGCGCGAGCGCTATGGCTACAAGGGCGAGCTGCGCGCGATAGGGCACATCACGCGCGATCACCTGTTCTTCATGGAGAGCGTTGGCTTCGATGCCTTCGAGCTGCGCGAAGGTGAAGATCCGCACGAGGCGCTCGCCGCGTTCGACGACTTCAGCGAGTCCTACCAGGCCTCGCCCGCCCGGCCACAGCCGCTTTTCCGGCGCCGCCCTTGAGCGGCCGATCTGCTCACGCTGCGCGCCGCACGGCTGCTGGCCGAGGCGGATATCGTCTTCCACGACGCGCTCGTCCCGCCGGCCGCCACCCCAGTCGCCGTGATCGAGAATGCTTCGCGGGGCGCGGCCGTGGTGCGCGGGGAGCTCGCCGAGCTTCCGCAGCTTGCAGCAGAGCTTTCGGGCGGGCCGGTGCTGATCCTTCTCGGCGAAGTCCTCAGGAAGGCCGCGCACGCCGCGCAGCCAGCCACAGCGCGTACACGGCTAGCGCAATAAACCAGACGAGCGCCCAGCCGGCGATCGACAGGCCGAGGAACTTCCAGTCCACCGCCGCGCACTCGCCGCTGCCCTGGATGAGCTTCTGCAGCGTGCGCGAGAGCGGCATGTTCTCGAGCATGAAGAAGAGATCGGGTCCGCACTGCGGGACCTTGTCCGCCGGCAGATGCTGCAGCCAGACTTGGCGGCTCGCGGTCGCCGCGCCGCCGGCCGCGAACAGCACGATGAGGCCGGCGTAGATCCACGCGCCGATGCGGCCCGGCGCGTGCAGCGCTGCTATCACGTAGAGCGCCATCACCGCGTAGAAGAACAGGCGCTGCACCATGCAAAGCGGACAAGGTTCCAGGCCCTGCACGTATTGCAGGAAGTAGCCGTAGCCGAGGAGGGCGGCGCATAGGACCGCCGGAGCGGCGTAATAGAGGCGACGGTTCATGCTTGTGCGGCCGGCATGATACGGCCCTTCGCTTCACCGAAGCCGATCGTGGCGTAACCGTCTCGCACGCAGCGCCCCCGCTGGATTACTTCATCGCCATCCTCCAGGAAACTGCGGGTCTCCCCGGTTGGAAGCTGCACGGGGCTCTTGCCGGCGAGGGTCAGTTCCATCATCGAGCCGCGGGAACCTGGATTTGGGCCCGAGATGGTTCCGGATCCGAGCAGGTCGCCGGGCTGCAGGTTGCAGCCATTTGACGTCTGGTGCGCCACCATCTGCGCGACCGTCCAATAGGAGTCGCGGAAATTGCCGTGCGACAGGCGCACGGGCGTCTTCATCTTCGGCGTCCGCAGAAGCATCTCCAACTCGATGGCCAAGCCGCCCTCGCGCTGATCGTGCTCGTCGAGCAGATAGGGCAACGGCTGCGGATCGTCGCTCGGGCGTTGGAAGGCGGGGCATCGATAGGGTTCGAGTGCATCCATGGTCACAATCCAAGGCGAAATCGTGGTCGCGAAGCTCTTGGCGAGGAACGGCCCGAGCGGCTGGTATTCCCAGGCCTGGATATCGCGCGCCGACCAGTCGTTGAGGAGCACGGCTCCGAAGACGTGGTCTTGCGCATCGCGGACATCGATCGGCCGGCCGAGCCGGTTGCCGATCCCGGCGATGAAGCCGAGCTCGACTTCGTAATCGAGGCGCTTCGTCGCTGCATAGGCAGGAGCGGGCGCATCGGCCGGCTTCAGCTGGCCCTTGGGGCGCCGGATGCCGGTGCCCGAGACGACGATGGATGAGGCGCGACCGTGGTAGCCGATCGGCACCCATTTGTAATTCGGCAGCAGCGGATTGTCGGGGCGCAGTATCCGGCCCATGTTCGTTGCATGGTGGATCCCGGTGAAGAAATCGCTGTAGTCACGGATCTCGACGGGCAGGAGGAGCTCGGCTTGCTTCATCGGCACCAGGTGCTTCTGCAAGCGCTTCTTCTGACTGGACTTGACCGATAGCGCGCGGGAAAGTTCGCGCCGCAGCTTTCGCGCCGCCGGCCGCCCCATCGCCGCGAGGCCGTTCAGTGTCGCGCCCGTACGCAGCCCGAGCACCGCGAGGTCGAGGATCTGCTCGCCGATCGCAACGCCGCCGCGCGCCGGCTCCTTTTCCCCCTTGCGCTTGAAGATGCCGAAGGGCAGGTTCTGGATCGGGAACTCGCAGCCCGGCGCGTGCGCCGACTCGACCCAGCTTTGGAGCGCCGGGTCGTGCGTTTCGTCGAGCATCATTGCCGGGCCCGCTTGAAGCCGGACCAGACGCCGTCGTAGGCCTTCTGCAGCTCGCGTGCGCTCATGGCGAAACGCGTCGGCCGGAACACGTAGCGCGATTCCCACATGAACGCGAGGCCGCCTTCGAGCTTGTGCGGCTTGAGCTCCGCCGCGCTCGCGCGCTCGAACGTCTCGAGGTCCGGCCCGTGGGCCGACATGCAGTTGTGCAGCGACGCGCCGCCCGGCAGGAAACCGCTCGCCTTGGCGTCGTACTGTCCATGCACGAGGCCCATCAGCTCGCTCATCACGTTGCGATGGAACCAGGGAGGCCGGAACGTATCTTCGGCGACCGCCCAGCGCTTCGGGAAAACGACGAAATCGCAATTGGCGACCCCGGGCTGCCCGGACGGCGACGTGAGCACGGTGAAGATCGAGGGATCCGGATGGTCGAAGCTCACCGTGTTGATCGCCATGAAGCGCGCGAGCTCGTACTTGTACGGCACGTAGTCGCCATGCCACGCGACGACATCGAGCGGTGAATGCTGGAATGGCGCGGCCCACAAGCCGCCCATGAACTTCGCGACCACCTCGCATTTGCCGGTGTCCTCGAACGCCGCCACCGGCGCCATGAAATCCCGCGTCTGCGCGAGTCCTTGAGAGCCAATGGGTCCAAGCTCGGGAAGCCGGAACGGCGCGCCGTAGTTCTCACAGACGTAGCCGCGCGCCTGCTTGTCGAGCAAGCCCACCTTGAACTTCATGCCGCGCGGCACGACCGCGACTTCGCCCGGCGAGAGCTGCAGCCGGCCGAGCTCGGTGAAGACCAGCAGCCCACCCTGCTGCGGCACGAGCATCAGCTCGCCGTCCGCGCAGTAGAGGTAGCGCCGTTCCATGGAACGGTTCGCGCGGTAGAGGTGCACGGAGAGGCCAGCCTGTGCCGCAGGATCGCCGGAACCCGCGAGCGTGGCGAGGCCGTCGATGAAGTCGGTGGGCTTCGTCGGCAACGGGAATGGATCCCAGCGCAGCCGGTTCGGAGGCGTCTCGACCTCCTGGAACGGGCCGGAACGGACTTGGCCTTGCGCCATGCGCCGGTATGGACCGTGCATCGCCGACGGCCGCAGCTTGTAGAGCCAGCAGCTCAGGTTTTCCGCACGCGGCGCGGTGAATGCAGTGCCCGAGAGCACCTCGGCATAGAGGCCTTTCGGCGGGCGCTGCGGCGAGTTGCGCCCGACGGGCAGGGCCCCTTTGATTGCTTCGCTCGAGAACGTGTTGCCGAAGCCGCTCTGATAGCGCAACGCGCCGCGAAGCTTCATGACCGCAGGCGCGCGTAGATGGGCGTGAAGTCGGGCGCGGTCTCACGCATGAGATGCTCGAAGGAAGCGATCACGAAGTATTTTTCCTGGTAGCGGTCGATCTGATATTCGGTCCGCATGATCCGCTCGAGGTCGAACGGCAAGCGCTGCGGGCGCGGATCGTCGACGCAGTAGGCGAGCTCGCCGCCGGAGGAGAGCAGCCCCGCGCCGTAGGCGCGCACGCCCGCGGGCGTTTTCATCAGGCCGAATTCGATCGTGAACCAGTAGAGCCGCGCCAGCATCTTCACCGCATCGAGCTGCATCGCCTTCAGCCCGCCCTTGCCGTACTCGTAGAGATGATCGGCGTAGACGCGATCGAAGAGCAGCGGCACATGGCCGAAGAAGTCATGGAAGGCGTCGGGCTCGACGATGTAGTCGAATTCCTCCGGTCGCCGCAGCCACACCGTGATCGGGAAGCGGCGGTTCGCGAGGTGCGTGAAGAACGCATCGTCGGGAATCAAGCCCGGCACCGCGACGATCTGCCAGCCGGTCGCCGCGCCGAGTTTCCTGGAAACCTGGTCGAAACGCGGGATCTCCCGCGCGGAGTCGAGCGCCGCGATGGCTTCGATCCACTCGGGGCAGGCATAGCGCGGCACGAGCTTCGACTGTCGCTCGAAGAGCTTGCGGTAAAGCGCATGCTCCTCGGGCGTATAGCTCGCCCAATCCTGCTCGACGACGTAATCGGGCCCGGCGCGGGAATAGTCCCCACGCAGCTCGGATGCCTTCATGCTGCCGGCTTCAAGACGCCGCGGCGCACCTGGTCGAGCTCCATCGATTCGAAGAGCGCGCGGAAGTTGCCCTCGCCGAAACCCTCGTCGCCTTTGCGCTGGATGATCTCGAAGAAGATCGGGCCGATCATCGTCTTGGTGAAGATCTGCAGCAGGAAGCCCCCCGCAGGATTGCCATCGATCAGGACCTTGCGCTTGCGCAGCTCATCGACCGGCTCGCCGTGTCCCGGCAGGCGCTTGTCGACGAGCTCGTAGTAGGTGTCAGGCGAATCCAGCAACTCGACTCCATTGCTACGTAGCGCATCGACCGCGCGGTAGATATCCGACGTATGCAGCGCGATGTGCTGGATGCCTTCGCCGTGGTACGCGTCGAGGTATTCCTGGATCTGCGAGCGGTCGTCGGACGATTCGTTGATCGGAATGCGGATGCGCCCGCAGGGGCTGGTCATCGCCTTGGACTTGAGCCCCGTCAGCTTGCCTTCGATGTCGAAGTAGCGGATCTCGTGGAAGTTGAAGAGGCGCTCGTAGAACTCCGCCCACTCGGCCATGCGACCCCTATGCACGTTGTGCGTGAGGTGGTCGACGAACGTGAGGCCTGCGCCGGCGGGCGGCGGCGCATCGCCGCGCCAGAACGCTTCGAAGCAGGGCAGGGGCCGGAAGTCCACGTCGTAGATCGTGTTGCCGTACGCGTTCTCCGGGTAGCGGTCGACGAGGTAGATGAGCGAGTCGCCGATGCCTTTTATGGCCGGGATATTCAGCTCTCCCGGGCCCGCGTGGTTATCCACTCCCCACGCACCGCGCTCGACAAGCTTGTCGTATGCGCCCGCCGCATCGCGGACACGAAACGCCATCGCGCACACACTCGGCCCATGCCGCCGTGCGAAGTTCTGGGCGAACGAACGCGGCTCGGCGTTGAGGATGAAGTTGACGTCGCCCTGTTTGTAGAGTGCGACGTCCTTGTGCCGATGCTGCGCGACCCGCTGGAACCCGAGCTTCTCGAAAAGGGCGCCGAGCGCTCTCGGATCGGGCGCGGCGTACTCGACGAATTCGAAACCGTCGGTCTGGATCGGGTTGTCCCAGTGCTTGGCGTCGGGCATGGCGTCTCCGCTCGAGCGATCAATTGTATGATGCCGCCCCAATGTCACGAGTTCCGCTGGCGGATTTCGAGCCCGCCCTGAAAAGTCGTCTCGAAAAGCTCTGGGGCACGCCGCCCAATCTCTACCGGGCACTCGCCAATCACCCGCACCTTGTCGCCGCCTGGACCGAGTTCTCCAAGATGCTGCGTCACGACACGCGCACGCCGCGCGCGTTGCGCGAGCTCGTCATCCTGCGCGGCGGACAGCTCATGCGCTCGGAATACGAGTGGGCGCAGCACCTGCCGATGGCGCGCAAGGCGGGCGTGCGCGAGGCGCAGATCAACGCTTTATCGTCATGGCGCACTTCGACGGAATTCACCGACCAGGAGAAGGCCGCGCTCGCCATTGCGGAAGCAGTCACGCAAGGGCGGGTCACGGACGAGGTCTATCAGCAAGCGATGAAGCACTTCGACCACCACGACTATGTCGAGCTTGCCGCGGTGGCATCGTTCTATGCGATGGTCGGGCGCATGCTTGATGCCATGGGCGTGCCGCTCGACGCGGACGTCGCTAATTACCTGCCAAAGCTCAAGTGACCGAACAGCGCAGCTATCGCTATTACGAGTTCGTGATGGCGGCCTTCGTCACGGTCCTCATCTGCTCGAACCTGATCGGGCCGGCGAAGATCGTGCAAATCGATGGCTTCCCGGCCTTCGGCGCTGGATTGCTCTTCTTTCCCATCTCCTACGTGTTCGGCGACGTGCTCACCGAGGTCTACGGCTACGCGCGCGCGCGGCGGGTGATCTGGGCCGGCTTCGCCGGCCTCCTGTTCGCGTCCGTCATGGCATCAGTCGTCGTGGTACTGCCACCGGCGCCGTTCTGGAAGAACCAGGAAGCCTACGAAATCGCTTTCGGCACGACATGGCGTATAGCGCTCGCTTCCATGTTCGCTTATTTCTGCGGTGAGTTCGCGAACTCCTACGTGCTCGCCAAGATGAAGATCATGACCAGCGGGCGCTGGCTCTGGACCCGCACCATCGGCTCGACCATCGTCGGCGAGGCCGTCGACTCGGCGCTCTTTTATCCGCTCGCGTTTTATAACGCGGGCTTGATGCCCAACGAGATCCTTCCCGCGATCATGCTGGCCCAGTTCGTCGGCAAGGTCGGCGTGGAGGTGGTCTTCACTCCGGTGACTTACAAAGTCGTCGGATTCCTCAAGCGCGCGGAACAGGAGGACTACTACGACCGACAAACGGACTTCAATCCCTTCACTCTGCGAGGCTGACGGGCCCGAGAGCTCCGCAGCGGCCGCTTTTCGTGACCAATTGCCGCCTGGCTACACGCCCTGACATTCCCGTGGGCTAGGATCAAACGCTCTCATTCTGGAATCTGTACAATAAGATAAAAATGGCACCGCAAAAACGTCTCACCTTAGCCGCTCTTGTCGTTGCAGTCGCGCTTCTTGGCGTGCCGGTAGTCGGCCTTCCAGGCAGCAAGCAAGCAACGATGAATATCGCCGTTAACGTGAGTCCGTCTTCATCGTTCAAGCTACAGAACAGTGCCGACCTGGCGCCGGTCGGCTTTACAGCCATGTTTACGCCGCCTGTGCTCGTCATCAACACACCTCCGATCACCCCTGAGGTCATTGTGGAAATCTCGGCGGACGCTGCCGGGCCGACGACTGCCAAGCCGGCGAGGGAGCTGGCAGCAGAATTTGGCGCGCAGGACGTTAGCAATGGTGGAAAACAACTGTCGCTCAAGGACCTGGGCGTTGCGGCCCCGCCGCCCGCCAGGCGCTTCGAGGGGTCGGACCTGAAGGAAGCATTCGAGCGCGCCGCCGGCGAAATAATCTATCGGCTCGACCTGCTCAACAAAGTGAACGTGGGCCGGCAAAGCCCCGTCATCGTCAGCATCAATCTCTAGTCAGCAGGTTCCCCCTGCGGTCGGCGCCGGGTTGCAGCTGTAGGTGAGCGTCACGGCGATGTTGTTCTGCGTATAGGTGCCGGTCGGCACGTCCGACCCGCCGGGAATCTTGCCGTAGTAATTCTTCGTCTGTTGCCTAGACGAGCCTCTGGGGACGGAAAAGCTGCCGCAGATGAGGTTACCGCGGTTCGTATTGCTGCCCGCGACGCACGCAGGCCCTGCAGTGCCCCAAGGGATGGTCATCGCGGAATTCGTATATAAGTCGTAGCCCAGCGTGTTGGCGCCGCTCGTGAGCTGTCGCGTGGGTGTCGTACTCAGAGACAGGGTGTAGTTCACCGTGACCGCTGAAGTCGCCGTGCTGGTGCAACGGACGGTGATACTGCCGGTCGGTGTGGTCGTGGCTGTGCCAGACAACACATCGTAAGGATTCAGCGCGAGCGTGGAACTCGCGACGGTGCACGTCATGTTGAAGAAGGCGGCGTCCGCGTTAAGCGCAAGCGTGAGCAGGACAATCATCGGCAAAACGGCGCGTTTCATGGCTCGACTCCTCTGCAAACGAAAGTGCCCAGGTCGGGCAACGGATCATCTGTCTTTGGATACACGACGTCCAGAGTGCAGGTCTGTCCTTTCCAAGTTACGACGATGCGGTCGCGCTGCTCCAAGCCTTCGATGTACAGCTCTCCCCGCAGGGCAACGGGGAACTCATCCTGCTTTCCTTCGACGCGGGCGAGGGCTCCGGAGGGGATCGGCGCGCCGTCGTCGAGTGAAATCGTCATCGTCGCAGCGCGCACCCGCTTGATCGGAAATTCGAGCAGCACGCCTGATCGATAGTAAGGAACGGCGTCCAGTTTCAGCGAGCCAAGCACCGCGTCCAACGGCAGGTCGCGCTGATCGACGGTGATCTGGTTCCGGTCATACGGGCGCAGACGCGGAAGCACAGCGTATCCTTCTTTGTCGGTGCGGGCTACGACTTGGTTGTCCTGCAGGACGCGTACGTTCGGATAGTCCGCGACGTGCACCACGCCGAAGCTGTCGCTCATGTTCCGCGCGGCAAAGTAGTAACCGCCAATCGTGGCGATTGCGCCCTCTGCGCCCAAGCGTAATGCTTGCTCGTGATTGTCGCCTGTGCGGCTACCTTCCGCGGTGTAGACCCCGATCGGGGTCTGCAGTGTTCCCGCAGCGAGCAAATCCTTCTCACGCGCCTGCACCCGATAACCATAACCGTCGCCAAAGGGGGGACTCCTCTGCAACAGGTAGGACTGGACATTCTCAAGGTTACCGGTCGAGTTAGTCCTCGTGCGATCGAGGGCAACCGATGCGCTCGTCAGCTCGCCGAGGGGCACGACCAAGGCCGCGTGTATGCCAGTCGAGCCATTCTCCCCGGGGATGCGCTGGACGTTAAGTGAGAAGCTCGCGACGCGCCCGATGGGCACGTTGTAGGAGAGCGTAAGCACTTCGGCGAACGGCTGGCCCCGCTGATCCTGAACGACCCTCGTCGCCGAGACCGCGCCGAGAGCGCCAAGGCTGTAGCCGGCGGTAAGGATGGTTTGCCTGTTGCGGGGCAGCTCTTCAGGTGCCATCCCCACTTGCCGGAACGCACGGGTGGCCCATTGGCCGATCGCCGAAAAGTTGTACCTGCTCTCGGTATGCTCGATACCCGCCCCTACAAGGTGCCCGAAACCCTCGTCGCTATGGCCCACCGCGTAGCTTCCGGATACCAATCCCAAGTTGCCGGCGCGCAGTACACCAGTGGGACCGACCGTGCGCACGCCGGCGGAAGTCTCGGCGTGCAGCTCGCCGGTGAAAGCATCGGTGAATCCGCGACGGTACGTTACCGCTCCGATCGGTGGGCCATAGTGATCGCTCTCGATGCCGAAGTCGCGGCGCGTTAGTCCCGCTTCATACGAGAAATCCTCGAGCCCGCGCTTTAGAAGCTGGATGCTTCCATAGTAGGGTTGCGTGACGACTTGCTGCCGGCCCAATAGATCAGTCACGACAAGACGCATCTCGCCCGCGCCATTGATCGCCGGGATGTTCGTGATGGAGAACGGACCCGGAGGGACGGCGGTACGCCGCGCGAGCGCGTTATTCACAAAGACGTCCACGGTCGACGGCACGGTTGCGCTCCCCGCAGCTTCCAGGACCGGTGTGCGGATGAAGCCCGGTTGGACATTGAAATTCGTCCCGTATTGCACGCCACCCAGACGGATGGGCCGTCCCCACGTGCCGGGTCGCGACAGCGTGTCGCCGACTCGAAGCGAGGTCAGCTTTTCCGGATAGTCCACCGCAAACGTCGAATCCAGACGCACCCAGTCGCGCGCGCTGCCGAGCTCCGGCGCCAAGACCCCGTTCGTGAAGACACCGAACTTGTTGAAGAATCCCAGCTCGAAAGCGCCGTTGTCGGACCGATCGTGTTCAAACTGCGTCGCCGACAATTGATAGTTCAGGAAGCCCCCGGGATGGGGCAGCATCGGCGGTGGAAATTCACGAGGCTTGACGACATCCACGGTGCTCACAAAAGCTTCGGGACGAGTTGTGATCTGCATCGTCAGGCGCTGCTCGTCGACGAGCGCGGTCGCTCCGGGCAAATCGTCCAGCGGGTAATAAGACTTGCCTTCCCTGCGCAGTGGCACCGCGCTCGGCACACGCAGGCGCCAGCGCTCGAGGTCCTCGGCCGCGACGAAGAAGCGCCCCTCCGAGCTACGGAGAAGCGCCACCGTTTCATTGAAACCCTGGCTGTTCACGTCGACTTGGAAGAGCACTTCGCTCATTTCGGCGCTCGGCAGCACCGCTGAAGGTCGAACGAGAGTCAGCTCGCGGCTTAAAGACAAGCCAAGCGGTGGACCGCTGAGGTCGAACGTCGGCTGCGTTGGCGATGCAGCAGCCGGGTTGGAGAGTGTTGCCGAGGAGCGGAGCTCAAGACCGGGGTCTTGCGCTTTCGCGGATGTCCATCCAAGCCCGAGAAGAAGCGCCAATGAAAGGCGCCAAACTGCTCTAGAGTCCGCCCAGCTCGATTTCCGTGTCGATACTGCCCGCATCGGTCGAGACCTTCATGCGAAGGCGCTCACCTCGCTTGATAGCGGGATCGCGCAACTTCAGGTCCCAATCGCGCGTTTGACCGGGCAGCACGTATGCGAGGCCGGAGAACTCGGCGACCGCGTCCTTCTCCGACCGGCGGAAAAGCTCGATGGTAGAAATCTGGATATGCGCACTGCCCTTGTTGTCGACCTTGAGCTTCAGTGTGTCTGGGGAACCCGTATCGAGAGTCCACACCAAGTTCGCCTTCCCCGGGCCTTGACGCGGTTGTACGAAAATCGGCAAACCGATGCGCAGTGCCACGACCAGGCCTTGGAAACCTGGACGGGGCGGCGGCGGTACCTCCTGCAGGAACATGCGGTAGCTCAGCTCGCGCTGAGCATCGGGCGCCCGCCGCATTCCAATGCGCACGATTTGCGCTTGCCCGGCGGGGATCGTAGCGATCGGCGGACTCACGATCACTTCGTTGGTTGCCGTTAACACGTCCTTGCCGGCATTTTGCGACCAAGCCTGGACGCTGATTTGCACGACCACCGGGTCGTCGCCGCTGTTGCGTACGGAAACGGCGGCGGTGCGGCTTTGCGCCGTCAGGTCGACCCGGATCGGATTCACGTCGAACGAGCCGGCCACTGCGAAGGGTGCTGCCATCGCTGTCGCCCAGACTGCAATCAGCAGCCGCGCGACAGACCTGAGGCTGTGCTCGACGGACTCCCCGAAGCTCTGCACCGCTCTCCCGTTCAACGCTGTGGTACTGCAGAAGGACGTTTTTGTTCTTATTAAACCGCATGATATACCTAAAAATTCACAGTCGCCGTCACGGTGTCGTTGTACGTGCCCACGCTAGGGTCTTGAGCTGAAGGAACTCGTGCGCAAATGTAAAAACTTCGGCTGGCTTTTGTTGGTGGCGCGCTCGGCGTGAATAGGTTGCTCCCCGAGCTACCCCATACGACAAGAGAGCCACTGAAGTTGCACGCCGTGTTCGGACTGCTGCTGGGGGGCTGGTAAAGCTCGTAGTTGAGCCAGTCCGCTGCAGACGTGTTCTTCATCCTCCGAGTGCTACCGGAAGCATTCCCCCCGAGGTTGAAGGCGATAGTTGGCGCCGAGCCCCGCACGCACGCGATCGAGATTTGATTTGTCCCAACGTCCAGATTGTTCGTCTGTTGCGTGCCGATGGGGTCGTAGGCACCGAAATTAAGCGTGCTGGTCGTCACCGTGCAGTTGGCGCTCACGGTTGTGCTCACGCTGACTGTCGCGAGCGTGTAGGTGCCGGCTCGCGGCATGGGCGCATAAAGCAACAGGGCCAGCCCTAAGGCCAGCCCTGTCTTGCCACCTGCGCGAAGCATTACTGCGATGCCGGAGACGCGCTCCGGCGCAAACTCAGTAATTGACGTTTACGACAACCGCGTCCGTATACGCGCCTGTCGCAGGGACGTCTTGTGCGCCTGGGACTTTGCCGCAGATATTGACGGTCACATTAGTTCCCCCCGTGGCGAAGTTCGCCGAGCCAACCGCGAACAGGCCCACCCCGGCCTGACTGTACACCTGGGTATTCGGACACGTCGCGGCACCGCCGACGCCGGACGGCTGATAAAGCTCGTAGTTAAGGAAGTTCACGGCACCCGTATCTGCCAGTCGGCGACCGCTGCTGTTGTGCAGGCCTGGATTGATGCCGACAGTGACCCCGGCCGAGTTCTTCGTGCACTTGAATATGATCGCTTGCGTGAACAGCAGGTCTCCAGCAGGAGTAGTCGCGTTCGCGCTCACCGGATCATAAGTGCCCGTGTAGTCGCTCGGCGCGGTCGTAACGGAGCAGTTGGCGTTAACTGTGGCCGTCACGTTCATTGTATTCGTGGTTTGGCCTGCAGACGCGCACTGTCCGATGCCGAAGAGCGCAGCGGCGGCCGAGGCGATCGCAATTTTCTTGAACATACACTTCTCCCTTTGTCCGATTTCTAATTCAAATCCTTGCCGCTGGCGTCGGATCAAGTGTTGACCCGAGTTAAGCAACCAACGCGAGCGCATCTTATCGAAATCGCCAGCAGCTTGCTCGTCAACGAAGTTCAGAAGTGTCTATTTTTGCTGCTTTTTTTGAGGACGGATGTCACGCTCGGCGCGTTGCATGATGGACGAAATGATAATTCCCCTTTTCCCTCAAGGGGATACATCACTTGGTTGAAAGCCGGTAGTTGGCGAGCGCTCGCGAGAGTTCGGCGCGCTCTGCACTCCGTTCGTCGTCCATAAGGAACCGGCCGTCGATGAGCACGTAATACTGGCCGACAACCCGGTCGCCGGCGCTGCCGAGTTTCCATACGAGAAGGCGTCGCGGTCCGAGCCCAAGCTCGGCAATCACGCGATTTTCCGGCGCGAGATATTCCCTATAGACGCGCTTGAATTCATCTTCGCCGACACGCGCGCGAAATTCCCGCAACACTTCGGCGCGCCGTTGAGGCGCGTTGGAGAATTTTGCGGCCTGGTCGATGTCGCCTGCCGCGAGGTAGCGCAGGATTTCCAGAGCTACTGGCTGTGCGCTCTCTGCTGGGTTTTCGATGACCTGATAGGGCGACCCCTCGCGCGGCGATTCATGAGCGCACGCGGCGAGCGCGAGGCACGCGATGAACGCGGCGAGCGTCTTCAAGCGGCCGCGCGCTCGGCCTGCGGGCTTTCGAATTTCGCGAGGAGCTCGGCGCGCTTCTTCTGAGCAGCGGCGACGTTGCGCGTCTTGATGTGGCCGAAGCCGCGGATCTCCTCCGGGATCGAAGCGATCTGCACGGCGAGCGAATGGTTTGCGGCCGAGAGCTTGGCGAGGATGCGCTCGACATCGGCTTCGTATTCGGCGATAAGCGAGCGCTCCATGCGTCGCTCCGCCGTATAACCGAACGGATCGAAGGCGCTGCCGCGTAGGCTGCGCAGGTTCTTCAGCAATCGGAAGACCGGAAGCATCCAGGCGCCAAAGCGCATCTTGCGCAGTTCGCCGGTGACCGGGTCGCGCGGCGCGATCAGCGGCGGCGCAAGATGGAAGACGAGGCTGTAATCGCCTTCGAACATGCCGGCGATCTTGCGCTCGAGCGCGCCGTCGGCGTGCAGGCGCGCGACTTCGTACTCGTCCTTGTAGGCGAGCAGTTTGGCGTAATAGCGCGCAACCGCTTCTGCGAGCTTCGTCGACTTCGCGACTTCCTGTTCGCGGCGGCGGACGCGCTCGACGAGCTTGCGATAACGCTCGGCGTACGCCGCATCCTGGTAGCCCGCAAGGTGTTTCATGCGGCGCTCGATGAGCTCATCGAGCGAGCGTGAGAAGTGTTCGCCGAGCGCAATGACTTCGGCCGGCCGCGCCATGCGCTGCACCTTCTCGAGATCAATGGCCGCGCGCCGGCCCCAGAGGAAGCTTTGCTTGTTGAAATCGACGGCGACACCGTTGAGTTCGATCGCGCGCTCGAGCGAGGCAGCCGAGACCGGCAGCCAGCCCTTCTGATAGGCGTAGCCGAGCATCAGCATGTTGGTGGCAATCGCATCGCCCATCAGTCCCGTGGCGAGCTCCGTCGCGGCGACGAACGCCGTTTGGTCGGATCCGCACGCCTCGCTGATGTCCTGCTGCAGATTAGTGCCGGGCAGCTGCCAGTTCGGATTGCGGACGAATTCGGCGGTCGGAGTCACCGACGCGTTGACCACCGCGTGCGTGCGGCCGGGCGCCATCTTCGCGATCGCATCGGTGCTCGCCGTGACGACGAGGTCGCAGCCGATGACGAGACTTGCGCCGCCTGTGTCGAGGCGCGTGGCAGAAATGGCTTCCGGATTTGGTGCAAGCTGAACGTGCGACATCACGGCGCCATACTTTTGTGCAAGGCCCGACATGTCGAGCACCGATACGCCCTTGCCCTCGAGATGCGCTGCCACGGCCAGGATCTGACCGATGGTGATGACGCCGGTGCCGCCGATGCCGGTAACGAGGACGCCATAGCAGCCGGTGAGCTCGCGGGCTGCCGGCTCGGTCAGCGGCGAGAAATCGTCGGCCGTCTTCGCCGCCGAGCGCCCTTTCTTCAGACGACCGCCTTCCACGGTGACGAAGCTGGGGCAGAAGCCCTTCACGCAGGAGAAGTCCTTGTTGCACGACGACTGGTTGATCGTGCGCTTGCGGCCGAACTCCGTCTCGAGCGGCTCGACCGAGAGGCAGTTCGATTTCAGGCTGCAATCGCCGCAGCCTTCGCACACCATCTCGTTGATCACGGCCCGTATCGCGGGATCGGGGTATTCGTTCCGCTTGCGGCGTCGGCGCTTCTCGGAAGCGCAGGTCTGGTCGTAGATCAGCGCCGATACGCCGGGCGTCTCCCTGAGTTCCCTTTGCACCGCATCGAGTTCATCGCGGTGCCGGATCGTCACGCCTGGCGCCCAGCCCGTCCGGCGCGGGTATTTCTCGGGCTCATCCGTGACGACCACGATCGGACGCACGCCTTCGGCGGCGATCTGTCGCGAGATTATGGCCGGATCGAGCGGGCCGTCGTGCCGCTGCCCGCCGGTCATCGCGACCGCGTCGTTGTAGAGAATCTTGTAGGTCATGTTGACCTTCGCCGCGACGGCCGCGCGAATCGCAAGCAATCCGGAGTGGAAATACGTCCCGTCGCCCAGATTGGCGAAGATGTGCTTTTCATCCGTGAAGGGCGCCTGCCCGATCCAGGGTGCTCCCTCGGCGCCCATGTGCGTGAAGGTGGACGTGCTGCGGTCCATCCAGACCGCCATGAAATGGCAGCCGATGCCGGCGGTCGCGCGGCTGCCGTCCGGCACGCGCGTCGAAGTGTTGTGCGGGCAGCCTGAGCAGAAGTAAGGCTGGCGCACCGTCGTCACGCGCGGTCGAGCAAGCGCCTTTTCCTTGAAGTCGAGGAACGCGAGGCGCTCGCGGAACTGCGGACCCAGATTCTTAGCTAACCCCAATTTCTCGAGCCGCTGCGCGATGGCACGCGCCACCATCGCCGGCGAGTGCTCGTAGTGCGCAGGCAATAGCCAGGTGCCGGCGGGCTGGCCGCCGTGCCGGCTCCATTCGCCGCTGTCGTCGAATTTGCCGACCACGCGCGGCGCCCGCACCCCTTCCTTCCAGTTGTAGAGCTCTTCCTTGATCTGGTACTCGATCACCTGGCGCTTTTCCTCCACCACCAGGATCTCTTCCAGTCCTTCGGCAAAGCGGTGCGCGCCTTGCGGCTCGAGCGGCCACGAGAGCGCGACCTTGTAGACGCGAAGTCCGATGTCCCGGGCAACGCGCTCGTCGATCCCCAGATCGGCGAGCGCACGCATGACATCGCCGTAGGACTTGCCGGTGGTGACGATGCCGAGCCGCGCGCGCGGCGAATCCCAGACCAGGCGATCGAGGCGATTGGCGCGTGCATAGGCGAGCGCGGCGTAGACCTTGTAATCCAGGATGCGCGCCTCCTGCTCGAGAATGCCGTCGGGCCAGCGGATATTGAGGCCGCCCGGCGGCATCGTGAAATCGCCGGGCAGCGAGATCTTCACTCGCTCCGGATCGACGACGACGGAGGCTCCGGACTCCACCACGTCGGTCACGCATTTGAACGCGATCCAGCAGCCTGAATAGCGGCTCATCGCGAATCCGTGCAGGCCGAGATCGAGATAGTCCTGCACGCTCGCCGGGTTGAGGACCGGAATCAGGCAGGCCTTGAAGATGTGCTCCGACTGATGCGGCAGCGTCGATGACTTGGCCGCATGATCGTCGCCGGCGAGCGCGAGCACGCCGCCGTGGCGCGACGTGCCGGCAGCGTTCGCGTGCTTGAAGACGTCGCCGCAGCGATCGACACCCGGTCCCTTGCCGTACCACATGGAGAACACGCCGTCGTACCGCGCCTTCGGAAAGAGATTGAGCTGCTGCGTTCCCCAGATGGCGGTCGCCGCAAGATCCTCGTTCACTCCGGGCTGGAAGCGGATGTGATGCGATTCGAGATGCTTGCGCGCGCGCCAGAGGCTCTGGTCGAGGCCGCCCAGCGGCGAGCCGCGGTACCCGGACACGAAGCCCGCCGTGTTGATGCCCGCGCGCGAGTCCCGCTCGCGTTGAAGCATCATCAGCCGGATGAGGGCTTGCGTGCCGGTGAGGAACACCCGCCCGCGCTCGAGCGTGTACTTGTCGTCTAGAGAAGCGGCAGCGAGCGCTGCGCGATCGACAGGAGCATTCATTTCACCGATCCACAAAAATTGTGTTCATGTGGGACAGCCGCCGCTCGGGATTGTGTCCCTTGCGGGGCGCGCAGGGTAGCACGGCTAAACGGCCGTGCGGGCGCGGATGCGGGGCTTGGGGCGCGGCACGCCGCGATCCCAGTAGGGGTCGGGCCCGAACGACTCCGCCAGGAATTCGATGAACACCCTCGTTTTCGCTGGCAGGAAGCGGCGATGAGGGTAGACGGCATAGATCGCGACCTCGGAGTGGAACACGTAGTCGGGCAGGAGTGCGACGAGCGAGCCATCTTCCAGCTGTCGATAGACGTCCCATGTGGACTTCAGCGCTATGCCGAGGCCGGCGAGGGCCCACTCGCGCAGCACCTCCCAGTTATCGCATGCGTAGCGGCCTTGCACGCGTACGGAAGTCGAGCGCCCCTCGCGCGTCTTGTATTCCCAGTTCGCCCCGAAGTCGCTCACTACGAGGCAATTGTGCTGCGCGAGGTCTTCGGGCGTGCGAGGCGTGCCGTGCGCCGCGAGATAGGCCGGACTCGCGCACACCACGCGCCGATTGGGAGCAAGCTTCCGTGCGGCGAGCGAAGAATCGCGCAGGTCCGCGATGCAGACCGCGACGTCGAATCCCTCGTCCATCACGTTCACGCTTCGGTCCGACAGGCTGAGCGCCAGCTGAACCTTCGGGTAGCGCTCGGCGAACTTCGGCACGAGCGGCGCGACATGCTGGTGCCCGAACGACGCGGGCAGCGCGACTTTCAGTGCGCCTCGCGGCTCGACCCGGCCTGCCGCGACCTCGGCATCGGCCTCCTGCACGTCGGCCAGCACGCGCGTGCAAGCCTCGTAGTACCGACTGCCCTCCACCGTGAGGTTCAGCGTCCGAGTAGTTCGGTTGACGAGCCGAACGCCCAAGCGAGCCTCCAAGGCAGAGAGCCGGCGGCTTACGCGGGCAGGCGACGTTCCGAGCTCTCGCGCGGCAGCGGAAAGGCTACCCACGGCAACCACGCGGGCGAAAACAGCCATCTCTTCAAGCGCATCGGCCATTTTTGCAGAATATGCAAAAGTCTTTTACAAAATAACCGTATTGTAGACACAGGCGAGAAAAGTGGTATATTTGCTGCGTCGCAGCACCCGCCGGATCCTCCTCCTCCTCTTTCCGACGGGATGCGCTAAGGGGCAGCCCGCCAGGGTTGCCCCTTATTTTTTCCGACACGCCCATGGCAAAGTCACGCGCGGAGCTTTGACGCCGATGCCGTTCAACCGTGCGAATCCCAGCCCTCGCTTCAAGCAACTCACCGCCCTTTATGCGCGTATGCATGTCGAAGGCGAGGCGCGCCTGGGAATTCCGGCGTCCGAAACGTTCCCGGGCGCGAGCCTGATGCCGCACATCGCGCGCATCAGGCGCATGATTGGCGCGACCGACGCGAAGACCATTCTCGACTACGGCGCTGGCAAGGGAACGCAGTACCGTCCGCAGAAGATCGTGGTCGATGGAAAGCATGTGGCCGACGGCATCGCCGAGTACTGGGATGCCGAGGTCGCATGCTACGACCCCGGCTACGCTCCATTCAGTACGCTGCCGCAGGCGCGCTTCGACGGCGTGGTCTGCACCGATGTGCTCGAGCACTGCGCCGAGGAGGACTTGCCGTGGATTCTCGACGAGATATTCGGATTCGCCCGCAAATTCGTCTATCTCAATGTAGCGTGCTTTCCGGCCCGCAAGTCCCTTCCGAACGGGGAGAACGCGCACGTCACGGTACGGCCGCCCGAATGGTGGGCCGGCCTTGTGCGCGCCCGCCGGGCGGCGCAGTCCGGCATCCGCTGGCAGCTGTTCGCCGCGCATCGCACCGAGACTGGCGGCGTCGCGGAGGTCGCGTTCGACAGCCAGTCGGCGCAGGCTGCCATCAGCGAGCTCACTGTCGAAGGCCGTACCGCGCGCTTTGCCACGCCCAACGAGATGACGCGCTGGCGCGTGCAGACCCTTTACACGAAAGAGCCTGTGACGATCGAATGGCTGCGATCGATCCCTCGGGGAGCGGTGCTCGCCGACATCGGGGCCAACGTCGGCATGTACACGGTGTTTGCGGCGCTGGGCCGCGAGGCGAATGTGATCGCCTTCGAGCCCGAGAGCGAAAACTATGCGCTGCTCAACCAGAACATTCGGCTGAACGCGCTCGGAGGCCGGGTGCTCGCCGTGTGCGCGGGGCTATCCGATCGGCCCGCGATCGAGCGCCTGTATCTGTCGCAGGCGGGAGCGGGCGGCTCCTGCCATTCGCTCGGCCAGGAGGTCGGGTTTGACCTCAAGCCAAGAGCCGCGGCGTTCTCCCAGGGTTGCGTTGCGCTCAGGTTCGATGACCTCCTCGACGACGGCCAGGTTGCATCGCCCGAGTACGTGAAGATCGATGTCGACGGCTTCGAGCACAAGGTGATCCGTGGCATGGAGGGGACGTTACGAGCGGGCAAAGTCCGTTCGCTGCTCGTTGAGCTCAATCCTGCGCTTGCAGAGCACATCGAGATCCGCATATTCCTCGAGGAGCTCGGGTTTTCGTGGGAGCCGGCTCAAGTTGCCGCGGCGGCTCGTTCCTCCGGTCCGTTCAGCGGCGTGGCCGAGCATGTATTCAACCGTTGAAGCGCATGTCATCGCCAGGATCGAGGCCGCGCCCATCGCGCGCGCACCCTTCGCGCACTGCGTCATCGATCGAATCTTTCCGGCCGACCTCTACGAAAGCATCATCGATCAGTGGCCGGAGGAGGCAAGCTGGGAATCGCTCGCGGAGTCCGGCCGCGTCGGCAAGGGAAACTACGCTGAGCGGAAGGTGGTCCTCATGAACTCTGCCGGGTTCGCGCGACTCGACGCAAGGCGCCGTGCATTCTGGCAGCGGGACGTGGGCGATTGGCTGCTCGGCGAGCGGCTGCGCACGGCGCTGCTTGATAAGTTCGCTGGTGACCTCGGCGCGCGCTTTGGCGCCCCCGTTTCGCGAACGGCCGGCGATGCGCTGATCGTGAGCGATCGGACAAACTATGCCATCGGCCCGCACACCGATGCGCCGCACCGTGTTGTCTCGCTCCTCTTCTATCTTCCCGAAGACGACACGTTCCGCCGCTTCGGCACGAGCCTCTATCAGCCGCTCGATCCCGCCTTCCGCTGCGAAGGCGGACCGCATCATCCGTTCAGCGCTTTCCGGCGCTTCAGTACCGTCGCGTTCGTTCCGAACCGTTTGGTCGCCTTTCCAAAGAGCGACCTGTGCTTCCATGGCGTGGAAGCCGTCGATCTTGCCGGGATTGAACGTCGCCTGCTGATCTACAACGTGCGGCGCATCCAATGACGCAGGCGGTGGCGTAGCGCCGCCCGGACGTGGGGCAGTGCCTCGCGCTGGCGTCCCAGCTTGAGCAGCGTCTGCGCGAGGTTGGCCTGTGCCACATGATTGGTCGGCTCCAGGTCCACGGCGCGTGCGTAGCAGGCAAGCGCCTCCTCCGGCCATCCTTTGGAAACGTACGCAGTGCCGAGATCGTTGTGTGCCGCGGCGAACTCCGGTTCGAGGCGGATCGCGCGCCGGTAGCACGTTATGGCACGGTCCAGCATGCCGCGGTCTTGGAACAGGTTGCCGAGAAGCTGTTGCGCTTGGGGCAGCGAACGGTTGGCTTCGAGGGCGCGCGTCAGATACTGCTCCGCTTGCTCGGAGTTTCCGCTGTCGTACGCCGCGCGAGCGCGCGCGACAAGCTCAAGCGGATCTCCCTGGCCGGGATCTTCCAGGGCACGAATCCAGAAGCGGGCGAGCGCCGCCGCCGAATGGTGCGCCACGACGTGCTCTTGCCCCGCGATCAGGCGATCGAAGGCTGCTTGCGGATGCGACAGCAACCAGCGCACGCCTTCCGCGATCGGCTCGCCGACCCAGCCGAATTGTCGAAGCGGCTCGTTTGCCGCTTCCGGTCGCGCGACGACGGGTCGCCCCCCATTCAGTGCATCGATGAACCCGCCGCTGTCCGGCAGCACCACGGCGTCGCATTCCTGGAGCGCGGCAGCCACGGTTTCGGGTGTGCGCCGTCCCTCGGAGAGGCGAAACGAGTCGGCCGCCGCCTTCGTGCCTTGCACCAGCGCTCCGAGGGCGCTGCCGCCCTCCGTGAGGCATTCCAGCCCGAGCGGCATGGTTGCGGCGAGCGCGCGCAGCTGCGGGATCGCCCGGACAACGGCGTCGCCATCCCGGGAGTCGCCGAACCAAAGAAGCTTCAACCGCCACGCATCGAGGCCGACGCGATGCCGCCGCGCGAGCCAGAGCGCTGCGCGTTGACGCATTCCATACTTGCGCACTCGCGGCCTGCCGCGAGCGGATTCCGCAGGCGCCGGATACACAAGAATCGGCCAACCGCAACCCGATGCGTACCGCGCTCTTGCGTTCTCCGACACGACGAACCAGGCGTGAGTCAGCGATGAAACCTCATCGTAGAAGGCATTGGGCGCTGCCGGCGCTCTGCTTTCCGGAAAGAACACGAGACGCCGCTCCCTTCCGCAGTCGCGTATCGCCTCGCGGTACGCGGCTTCGTCCGCCGGCTGCAGCATCGCTCCGAACACGATCCGGTCGCATCGGTCGAGCACGGGCTTTATCTCCGCGCGCGGCCACGCCGGCAGACTGATGATGTGCGTGCCCACCCCGGCGTTCTCCAAGGCCTTCGCGGGCAGGATGATCTGCCGCCGCACGGATGCATCGGCGGAAGAGAGCCCGTCCAGACGCTCGATCAGCGGGCTATTGGTGATGAATGCGACGCGCCGTAGAGGCATGACTCAGCCGGGCAGTGCATCGAGAGCCGCTAGAACATCGGCAATCACGGGCGCCCATTCGCCCGGCGCTCGTTGCCGCAGCACTCTGACTGAGGGATACCAGGGCATCGCGTCGCCGCTCATGCCGTAGCGCCACTCCGGGCTGTACGGGGCCATGACCAGGCAGGGGCGACCCAGAGCCCCGGTGAGATGCACTACTGCGGTACAAACGCTGACAACGCCGTCGAGCGCGCAGACGAGAGCGGCGCATTCGTCGTAGTCGTCGATGGCTTCCTGGGCGTGAAGGACCTGGATGCCGTAGGCGCGCTCAAATCCGGCGATCTCGTCTCGAACGTCCCCGTACTGAAGACTGACAAACACCGCATCTTTCCGCTTCAATAGCGGGCCGAGTTCTGCTGAGCCGAGCGAGCGCCTCATCTTGCCCGTCTTTAGCAAGCCTCCGCGCCACGCTAGGCCAAGCTTGCGGCCGTTTCCCAGTGACGCGAGCCGCGATCGCCAGCGCTCGAGCTTGCCAGCATCGGCCTTCAGGTAGCCTTGGTGCCGCGGGAAATCCTCCCGCTGCCTGCGGAAGCGGCGAGGTAGGGAGCCGATGGGTATCTGGAAATCGGGCGACGGCTCGAGCGACCTCGCCCAGGCATTGGCTTCGGTGCGTTCCCGCGCGAAGACCCTGCAGCGCGGAAAGGAGCGGGCGAACAACGGACCCAAACGCGGCTCGCATTCCAACACCACGCGCCCGGCCACGCGCTCGAGCTCTGGCAGGCACGAGGCAAACATGATTTCGTCCCCGAGCCCCTGCTCGGCGTACACCAGGATGGTTTTCCCGGTGAGATCGCTGCCGTCCCATTCCGGAAACGGAAAGCGTCGGTACACCGAGACCAGCTCTTCGCTTTGCGTACGCCACTCGAAATGATCCCACCCTTCGCCGTAGGTGCCACCCTTCAGGAGGGCAAGGCCGAGATTCTGGTGCGCCATCGCCTGGCCGGGTTCGAGGCTTAGCGCCCGCCGCGCGTAGGTCTCGGCTTCTTCGAGGCGCCCCTCGGCGTTGAGCAGACCGGACATGGCTGCAATGCCGCGCGGGTGATCCGGCTTGCCTGCGAGCAGCTTTTCGAGCCCATCGCGAGCGCGCGCGACGTCGCCGCTTTCGTAGATGGACATCACCCACTCGGATTCAAGCTCGAAATTGCCAGGATGCCTTGCGAGCGCGCTGCGCAGCACCCCGAACGATTCGTCCAGCCGTGCGGCCGCCCGCAGGGCGATTGCATGCCATCGCGCAGACACGACGCTTTGCGGATCCAGAGCGACCGCTTCCTCGAAGGACTCGACGGCGGCTGCCCATTGTCCGATGCAGGCAAGGGCGCGGCCGCGCCAATAGTGCGCTTCCGCGCACGACGGGTCGGCCTCGACCGCTTGCTGGCAAAACGAGAGCGCTTCGTCGAACCTTTGCTGCCCTATCCGCAGACGCGCGAGCTGAGCCAGGGCGGGCGCGTGAGTCGCTTGGAGGCTGACGGCACAGTCGAGGGCCTGCTCGGCGCCCTGTCGATCGCCGCCCTGCAGGCGTAAGCGCCCAAGCGCGGTCCACGTTTCGAGGTCTCCTCCCTCGGCCGCGGCTCGCTCGAGTTGCCGAAGCGCTTGCTCGGCTTCTCCCGAGGCCGCGAGGGCGTGGGCAAGAAGCACCGTGACCGGCGTACTACGGTCTCCCGTTTTCTGCGCGTTCCGCAGGGCAGCGACCGCGGCGGAATGATGACCCGATCTGTACTGCGCGATGCCGAGGCGGAACCAGAGGTCAGGCCGACGGCGAGCGAGCTGGACCGACTGCTCGAGCAACGCGACCGCTCGCGCCAATTCGCCTTGGTGCTGTGCGATGTCGGCGAGCAGCTCAAGCGCGTGGACATCCGACGGCTGCTCGTCACGCGCCGCTTGTGCGAGCGCGTGCGATACTCCCAGGCTGCCTCGCGCAAGCCAGCGTCGCGCCGCATCTGTCCGCGACAACGGCCGCCTCCTATTGAACCTGACCCAGACGCGCAACCGTTGCCACAGCTCGGCGCGGTAGACCCGGAACGCTCCGCGAACGTCTCCTGCGGCGCGCAGCGTCGCCCCGAGGTTCGACAACGCGATGGCGTGGCCGGGGGCAAGCGCGAGCGCCTTGCGATAGCAGTCGGCCGCCCGCGCTTGCTGGCCGCTCTTGAAGTAGGCCGTCCCCAAATCGTTCCATGCTTCGGCCAGGCCCGGCGCGAGGCGCAGCGCACGGCGGTAGGCGTGTACCGCCTCCTCCAGGCGCCCTTGGTCCTGCAGGACATTGGCCAGCGCATGGTGAAAGCCGGCGATTTCCGAATCGCGGCGCAACGCCGCGCGGTAATTCTTCTCCGCCACGATAGGTTCGCCACGCTGGCGCGCGATCTCGCCGAGCAGGTAGTCAACCTCTGCGCATGCCGCGTCGCCGGAAAGGATCGAGCGCGCCTCGCCTTCCGCACACGCCACATCGCCACGATCGAGCGCGCGCTCGGCTCTGAAGAGTGCAGCCGCGACGCCTGCCGGAAATGGCTGCCTGTTCGCCTTCTGCGGCGCGACGCGCTTGTCGCTCAACCGGAAAACCGTTACCTTGCCTCTGAGAAAGGGGCGCTAGTCTAGCGTAACTCACCTAGGGGCCGTCGGCGATGGGACGTCCGGAGAAGATCCGCCTCGGCGACGTGCTGGTTGCACAGAAGCTGATTTCCCAAGAGCAGCTCCAGCGCGCGCTCGATACGCAAAAGCGCGTGGGCCGCAAGCTCGGCCGGGTGCTGATCGAGCAAGGTGTACTCACGGAAGACAACGTCGCCGAAGCGCTGGCGCGGCAGCTCGGCCTGCCGTTTGTCAATCTCAAGTATTTCAACTTCAACCGAAAAGTGTCGAGCACGCTGCCGGAACAGGCGGCGCGCCGCTTTCGTGCGGTGGTCCTGGAGGATCGCGGGCGTAGCTTCCTCGTCGGCATGTCCGATCCGACGGATCTGTTCGCGTTCGACGAGCTGAACCGCCTGCTAAAAAAGGAGACCGAGGCGGCGGTCGTCTCCGAGAGCCAGGCCCTGCAGACGATCGACCGGATCTATCGCCGGACCGAAGAGATCACCGGTCTGGCGCGCGAGCTCGAGCAGGACTTGGGCGAAGGCGTCGTGGACTTCAGCGCTCTCGGAGCGACGCTCGGTGCGGAGGAAGCCCCAGTCGTCAAGCTGCTGCAGTCGCTCTTCGAGGACGCGCTGCAGGCCGGGGCCTCGGACATCCATATCGAGCCACAGGAGAGCCGGCTGCAGGTCCGCATCCGCGTCGATGGCGTGCTGCACGCCCAGACGGAAGCGGACAACCGCATCGCGCCTGCCGTCGCGCTGCGGCTGAAGCTGATGGCGGGGCTCGACATCTCCGAGAAGCGCCAGCCCCAGGATGGCCGTTTCAACGTCAAGGCACGAGACAACACAGTCGATGTCCGGATGTCCACGCTGCCCACGCAATACGGCGAGTCGATCGTCATGCGCCTGCTGAATCGATCCGCCGGCGTTCTGCAGCTCGAGCGTCTCGGCATGCCGGCCGCATTGCTGGCGCGGTTTCGCGCCCTCCTGACCCATGTGAGCGGCATGGTGCTGGTCACCGGCCCGACCGGCAGCGGAAAGACGACGACGCTCTACGCCGCGCTGGCCGAGATCAATTCGCCCGATCGAAAGGTCATCACCGTGGAGGATCCGGTGGAGTACCGCATGAGCGGCCTGAACCAGGTGCAGGTGAACGACAAGATCGACCTGACGTTCGCCAAGGTCCTGCGCTCGGTGCTGCGGCAGGACCCGAACGTGATCCTGGTGGGCGAGATGCGCGACGCCGAGACGGCGCAGATCGGCTTGCGCGCCGCCATCACCGGCCACATGGTGCTTTCGACGCTGCATACGCGCGATGCGGCAACCGCGCCGATCCGGCTGCTCGACATGGGGGTGCCGGCCTTCATGGTGGCGACCTCGCTGCAGGCGGTCATTGCTCAGCGGCTGGTGCGGCTAATTTGCGAGAGCTGCGTTCAGGACCACGTGCCCACGGCGCAAGAGCGGCTATGGCTAACCGCGCATCTCGATGACACATCCCTGGCGGCGAGCCGATTCAGGCGTGGCGCGGGCTGCAGCCATTGCAGCGGCACCGGCATGCGCGGCCGCAGAGGCGTCTACGAGATGCTCGAGTTGAACAAGCCGCTGACCGAACTTGTTACGCGCCAGGACGCGGTCGGCTTTGCGCGGAAGGCGGATCAGGAGCTGCGCGGCAAGACGCTGGTCGCGCAAGGCGTCGAGCTCGCGCGCCAGGGAAGAATCGCGATCTCGGAGGTGATGCGCATCAGCCAGAGCGAAGAGTGACATGCCGTATTTCGCCTACGAAGGAAGAAACAGCCGCGGCGAGCTGGTGAAGGGCGTCGTCGAAGGCGCCTCCAGCAGCAGCGTCGCCGACCAGCTGTTCAATACCGGCATCACGCCGATCAACATTGGCGAGGCGAGAGAGCCGGCCGCGGCTGCGGCGGGCGTGTCGTGGAACACCCGCCTTGGCGCGCAGAAGGTAGAGCCTGCCGACCTCATGCTCTTCTGCCGGCAGATGAGCACGCTGCTCAAGTCGGGCGTGCCGATCATCCGGGCCCTCGCCGGATTGCGCGAATCGACCAGCAACCCCGCGCTCGCCGCCGTGCTGCTCGACCTGCGCGACAACCTGGAGGCGGGACGCGAAATGAGCGCGGCGATGTTGCGCCATCCGAAGGAATTCTCGCCGTTCATGGTGGGACTCGTGCGCGTCGGCGAGATGACCGGGCGGCTCCACGAGGTCTATCTCAGGCTGTATGAGTATTTCGCGTTCGAAAAGCACATCCGGGAGCAGATTGCGGGCGCGTTGCGCTATCCGAGCTTCGTGATCACCGCGATCATCGTCGCGATGTTCATCGTCAACCTGTTCGTCATTCCGGCCTTTGCAAAGCTGTTCGCGAGCTTCAGGGCCGAGCTGCCTCTCGCGACGCGCATACTGATGGTGACCTCCGATTTCTTTGTGGCGTACTGGCTGGTCATGATCCTCGGCATCGCCGGCCTCGCCGTCGCCTTCCGCCTGTACACGGCGTCGGGCAACGGGCGCTATCAGTGGGACAAGGCCAAGTTCAGCCTGCCCGTCGTGGGAGAGCTCATCTACAAGGCCACGCTCGCGCGGTTCACGCGCAGCTTCGCCCTCGCGAGCCGCAGCGGCGTGCCGATCGTGCAGGCGCTGTCGGTGGTCGGCAACGTCGTGGCCAATGCCTACCTCCAGGAGCGGATCGCGCAGATGAGGAACGGCATCGAACGCGGCGAGACGATATTGCGCACCGCGGCGGCCTCCGGCGTGTTCAATCCGCTGGTGCTCCAGATGATAGCCGTCGGCGAGGAAACCGGCGAGATCGACGCCATGATGGAGGACGTCGCGAATCTCTATGAGCGGGAGGTGACGCTCGAAGTCGAAGGCCTTGCCGCCAAGATCGAGCCCATCCTGCTCGTCTTCATGGGCATCATGGTGCTGATACTCGCCCTCGGCGTCTTTCTTCCGATGTGGTCGCTCGCGAGTGCGGCGCGGGGCGGACGTTGATCCGCCGCGGGCGGCGGCGCGATCAGCCTGGCTTCTCCCTCCTCGAGCTGGTGGTAGTCATCGTCCTCATCAGTATCTTGCTGACCATCGCCATCCAGCAGCTCATCGTGGCAAAGGCGCAGGCCGAGCGTGTCGCGATGCAGCAAGTTCTCGGCAGCATCCGCAGCGGGATGACGATACGTCTCGCCGAGCTTATCCTGCGCGGGAAACTGTCGGAGGCGGACTTGTTGGCCGGCAGCAACCCGATGCAGTTCCTTGCCGAGGTACCGCAGAACTACGTGGGCGAGCTCTTCGACCCCGATCCGCGCTCGGTTCCCCGGGGCAGCTGGTATTTCGACAGGAAGGAGGGCACCCTGTGCTATGTCGTCGACAGCACGGAATACTTCGCAGCGGCCTCGCCGCCGCCAGCGCGCGCGCGGTTCGCGATACGTACGGTGTTCGAGGATCAGGACGGCAACGGGCGCTACGACCGCGGGGTGGACTTGCTGCGCGGCCTTCAGCTTGCAACGCTGGAACCTTACGCCTGGAACATCCGCTTTGCGGCACCCGATTTGCTCTGGGCGCGGAGGCGCTAAGATAGGCGCATCATTGGCGGTCAAAAAGGGGGGATATGCGAAAACAAGAACATGGTTTCACCCTCATCGAGCTCGTGATCGTGCTGGTCATCCTCGGGATTCTGGCCGCCGTCGCCGTCCCACAGTTCGTTAACACGACCAACACGGCGCGCAATGCCTCCGCGAGCGGCGGCAAAGCCACGGTAGCGTCGGGAATAGCGACCTACACTGCGCGCAATTTCGCCGCGCCGACCGGGACGCAGCTCAATAGCGAGATCACCGGAACTCGATGCACCGCAGGCACCTTTATCCATATCCTGAGCCAGGGCAGCGAAGGCGTGAAGGTGCAGGTGCTGCAAGCCGGCGGCGCCTCGCCTACGGGATGCGCGACGGCTGTTGTGGGAGTCGGGACGACAAAGTACACAACCGCCATCTGATGGCGCTCAAGCTTCTCGCAAAGATCATCTGGCAGACGTTTGAGTGGGTCGTGCTTTGCGGCGGAGTGCTCGGTCTCGCGAGCGGCCTTCTGCTTACGTTCAACAGCCCGCTTTTTTTCCGCATCAACACGCGTATGAGCCGCTGGTTCTCCACGCGGCGGGCAATGCAGCGCATGGAGGCGCCCATCGAAGTCGAGCGTGCCATTTATCGGCGGCATCGCCTAGTCGGGGCGCTGATTCTCGGGGGCGCCCTGTATACCCTCTACGTCGTCACGCTCAGCGTCAAGGAGCCGGCGATGACCTTGGCCCTGTCACGGTTCTTCAGCGCCGACGTGGCCCTCTGGCTCGGCAAGAGCGTGCGAATCTTTCTCATCGTCGCGAATGTCGCGGCTGCTTTGATCGCGGCCGTCGTCATCGTGCGTCCGAGCGCGCTCAAGCCGTTGGAAGCTTGGGCGAATCGCGAGTACTCGGGGAGGCGGTTCGCGCGCGCCTTGGAAGTGCCGGTTGGCGGTCCGGATCCCCTCTTCGAGGCGCATCCGAAGCCGCTCGGTGTCGTGCTATGCGCGGCGAGCGTGTTCATCCTCGTCTCCGTCGGGTACGCTCGTCTGAAAGGCATCTAGCCTCCCTGACTGGAATTTGCGTCTTTCGTCAGCAATCCCCTGTAAGTGCTTGACAAGCCGGGCCTGCGCCGGGACACTCGATGAACTTTCGGGCTGCGGCCCGAAGGAATACGGGTTGCGGCCCGGTAGGAGCACAACAAAGGGGACCAAAGGGAATCATGAGAAGACAGGAAAGCGGCTTCACGCTCATCGAGCTCGTCGTAGTGCTGGTCATTCTGGGCATTCTCGCTGCGGTCGCGGTGCCGCAATTCGTAAATACCACCGCCACAGCGCAAAACGCTGCCGCGAGCGGCGGCAAAGCAACCGTAGCGTCGGGCATCGCGACCTACACCGCCCGCAACTTCGCAGCGCCGACCGGCACGCAGCTCAGTGCCGAGATCACCGCGACGCGCTGCACCGCAGGCACCTACATCCATATCCTCAGCCAGAACAGCGAAGGGGTGAAGGTGCAGGTCCTCCAGGCGGGCGGCGTCTCGCCGACCGGCTGCGCCACGGCTGTCGTGGGGGTCGGCACGACGAAATACACGACGGCGATCTAGCGATCGCGGGCGATACGAGCCGGAGATGCTTGAGGGCGGGGCCACAAACCCCGCCCTTTTCATTTGCGGCGCGATGAGGCGCGGCTCGTCGCCGGGCTATACCCTGATAGAGCTCATCATCGGCATGGCAATCGTCCTTGTCCTGGGGACGGTGGCGTTCCTGTCTTATCAGCCGGATCCCATCAAGGCTCGTTATCAGGGCGGCCGGCTGCGAGCGGATTTGCGTCACGCCCAGATGCTTGCCAGCACTCTGGCGCGGCCTCTGCGCGTCACGTCTGCTCCAGGATTGGGCGGCACGTATACGGTGAGCACGATCGGTGGCATCGGCCTCGGCCCCTGCACGTTGGCGGCGCTCACCGATCCTGCCACGGGCGCCGCGTTCTCCGTTGCGCTCGACCCGGTACTCACGCTCGGCGGTCCGGCGACCCTCGATTTCGATACGCTCGGCCGTCCCGCGGTGTGTAGCGGGAATCCCTGCGCCTGCGCGGTGAGCCTCGCCTCTGACCCCATCGCGTCGTACACCGTCAGCGGCGGGGGGACCACGCTGCAGATCGATGTGAATCGGCTGTCGGGATTCGCCACCGGTACGCCGTGACCCAGCGCGGCGTCTCCCTGATCGAGCTGGTGGTAGTCATCGTTGCCATGGCCGCGGGCATGGCGCTGCTCGGCACAGCCTACGTGGAGCCGGCACGCTCGATCACCGACAACGCCAACATCCAGGCCGCGTGGCGGGTCGCACAAGCGTGCGCCGACCAGACGCTGGGGCGCGTGCGGGCACCGGGCCAGTTCTCGAACCTTCCCCCGGGGACGAGCACGCTCACGTTCGGCGGCACCAACTGCACCATTACCGCGGGGCCGGACGTTGCCAACTGCCTTGCCACGACCTTCACGTGCCGGCCGGTGAACGTCTCGGTCACCACCGGTGGATACACCGCATCCCTCAATTTCGATCTCTTCAACTACTGAAATGCGCGCGTCGGGCTATGCGCTGATCGAAGCCGTCCTTGTGATCATCATCCTAGGCATCCTCGCGGTGTTCATCGCTCCCATCTTGAGCGCCACGGTCAGTTCGTACGACACAGTCTCGCGCAATGCCGAAGTGCTCGCGAAGACCCGCTACGCAATGGAACGCATGGCACGTGAGATCCGAAACATGCGCCGGGACCCCAAAAATTCGGCGCGCGGCGACATCTCGACGATGACCGCGAGCAAGTTCGAGTTCTGCTCGGGCGACGGCACGCGCGTGACGCTCGATGCCGGCGCGGTTCCCGGCGAAGTGCGCATCGGCTACACGGCCGGCTCGCTCCTGACCACCTGCGCGAGCGGCGCCGTTACGACCAACCGCCTCACGGACCTCGTGCAGAGCGCGAATATCTTCCAATACTGTAAGAACGACGGGGTGACTTGCGCGACGTCCTCGGGAGCGACCGTCGACGAGTTGAGCGTCGCTTTCATCGACATCACCATGACGCTGACCGGGACCGGAACCAACCCGTATACGAGCACGCAGCGGGTCGATCTGAGGAACCCGTGATGCGACGCGAACGCGGACAAGTCCTACTGATCGTCGTGATCCTGATCCTCGCGCTCGCCGGATTTGCGGCCGTGATCCTGGGGTCGATCGCGAGTTCGGACGTCACCGATTCGAGCCTGCAGGGCGCCGCCGTCGAAGCGCAATTTGCCGCGGAGACGGGCATCGAACGGGCGCTCAAGCAATGGGCGACTGGATCGGCCTGCACGGCAGCGGGGCTCGGCGCGGCCGGCGTGGCGGTGGTCGCAGGGCGCAGCTTCACCACCACGGTAATGGCGACGACGGATTTCGACGGCGTGAACTTGCCGACGTCGCAATGCCGCGTCGAGGTCGTGGGCACGGTCACGGGACCCACGGCGACCGTGTCACGCACGCTGCAGGCAATCCTCGACAAGAACCTGCTCGCCGCTGCAAACCCGGCGTTCGACTGGCTGCCGCTTTCGGCGCCGATCGCACCGACCGGCTGGGCAGGCGGCGCCGGCCGCTGGGACTCCACCGGCGGGCCCGACCCCTATCTGCCGTTGCCCGCGGGCCAGAGCCCTCCGGCGTGTTCCTATTCCGCCTACGCAGTCAAAGCGAATAACGGCGCGCCGAACGATGCGTGGAACTGGGGATACTTTCCCCTGAATCCACAGTTCACCGTCTCGTCGGGACAGACCATTACCGTGCGTTTCAACTATCGGTTGTTGCGCATAGGTAACTCCACCAATAACAGCTGCGCGACCCGGCCCGCATTGCCGCCCGTTCCGCCGGGGGCGCCATCGACGAACAACTGCAACGGCGTCGCGCCGGGAAATGACGGCCAGTTCTGCTTTCATCTTCGCGACACGGCGGGCGCGATCTACAACTCGACCATCTTCCAGGTCGGCATGGCGAATCCGGGAGCGCCGATCAATGCCACCACCGTCGGTACCAATCCGCCTGGGTGTCTCGCGCCGACGACGCAACAGGTGCCTGTGCCGTACGGCAATTGCCGGACTCGTTATCAGCGGGGCACGCCGACGGCAAAGCAGGCGGTGACGATCACAATCCCCGCCGGGGCCCCGGCAACGCGTACCATGGCCTACTTCGTGTGGCAGATCTATCTGCGTTCCGCCGGGAACGCGCGCGAAGCGTGGATCGACAACATCGAGCTCATCAACAACACGGGCCTGCAGGCCGCGAGGGTGCGCTCCTGGCGCGATTGCGCGGTCCTCGCCTGCCCTTGACATCATGCTGGCGTGGCCATTCAAGTCAAGGACGCGGGAAGGCTGGCTTGCCGTTTGGCTCGGGGAAGGGCGCGCACGATTTGCGCACGTCAAGCCGGGAAAGCGGCCGGCCGTCGTCTCGCTCATCGAGCGCGAATGGAATGCGCAAGCGCCAAAAGAACTCGAGCGGCTGCGCAAGCAGATCGGCGTGACGGCGTATCGCTGTACGACGGTGCTCGCGCCGTCGGAGTATCAGATCCTGCAGGTCGAAGCACCCAACGTGAAGCGGGAAGAGTTGAAATCCGCGGTGCGCTGGCGCATCAAGGACATGATCGATTACCCCGTCAATGACGCCACCATCGACGTGCTCGATATGCCCGCGCACGCCGCGCCGCAGCGGTCGGCGACGATGTACGTGGTAGCGGCGCGCAGCGAGGCCGTGAAGCGCGTGATGGGCCAGTTCGCGGCTGCCGGCCTGCCGCTCGTCGTCATCGACATACCGGACACCTGCCAACGCAACGTCGCAGCGCTCTACGAGTCACCGGGTCGGGCGTTGTTGAGCCTGTCCTTTGATGAAGAGGCCGGATTGATGACGATTACGGCCGGGGGCGAGCTGTTCCTCAGCCGGCGGCTCGATATCGGATACCCGCAGCTCGGCGACAGCGCCGAGCGGAGGGCAATTGAGCGCGTGCTGGTCGAGCTCCAGCGATCACTTGACCATTTCGAGCGCAATTTCTCCAGCCTTCCCATCGAGCGCATACTCGTGGCGCCAATGCCGCATGCCGAGCCGCTCGTCGAGCACCTGCGCGGGCAGATCCAGCTGCCCGTGCTGTCGATGGATCTTGGCGAGGTCATGGACCTGCCGCCGCAGTATCTGGCCGATCCACCCGAGGCTCGAGCGCGCTGGTTTCGGCTGATCGGTGCGGGTTTGCGCGTCGAGCCGGCGGTGCCATGAGCGAGCAAATCAATCTCTATAGCCCGCTGTTCCGCAAGGAGGAGAAGGTCTTTGCCGCGCGCGCGATGACGCAGGCCTTGGGCGGCGTGCTCGTCGCTTTCATAGCGCTCTACGGCTACGCGCGGTACCAGGTCGGTGTGCTCAGCCATGAAACGCGCGAATCGGAGTCACAGGTGCAAGCAAGCCTCGAGCGGGCGAAGAAGCTGTCGCCGGTCGCGAGGGCAGATGAAAAGGAGCTCGACGCGCGGATCGCAGAGCTTGAGCCCAGGGTACAGGCAGCGGAGGCGCTCCTCGGCACGAGCACCAGCGCGACGGCGGGCTATACCTACGTTCAAGCGCTCCGTGCGCTTGCGAGCCAGCGCCTCGATGGGGTGTGGTTAACGTCGATCGCGTTGAGCGGTGATACGGGAGAGCTGTCTCTGATCGGCAAGGCGCTGCGGCCGGAGCTCGTGCCCGAATATATCGACCGCTTGACGAGGGAACCGGCGCTGCGGGGACGGCAGTTCGCCACGTTGTCCATCGAGCGCGAAACGCCGCCGAAGCCTGCGCCAGAGGGCGACAGCAACCCGCTCGCCGCAGGCGTGGTGTTCAGGCTGATGGCATCGCCTCAGGTCGAAAAGTGACGCAGCCCTGGGCGCGCTGGGCTGCGAAGTTTGACGAGCTGTCGCTACGCGAGCGAGCCTTGGTATTCGTGGCCGCGGCTACGCTGGTGGCCATCGTGCTCTATGCGACGGCCATTCAGCCCGAGCTGAGACAGCAACGCAGCCTTCTCGAGCGCATCAACCTCGCCCAGGTGCAACTCAAGTCGATCAACGACGAGCTGGCGAGGAACGCGCAAGCCGCAGCGCACGATCCGCTCCTCGTCAAGCAGGAGAGAATTCGCCGCCTCGAGGAGCGCCTGGCGCAGGCTGAAAAGCGGATCACAGACCGGCGCGAGGCCGAGCAATTGAAGCCGGAACAACTGACCCGCCTTTTGCAGGATCTCCTCGGCGAAAATCGCGGCCTGCACATAGTCGCGATGCGCGTCCTGCCGAGCACTGCGCTCGCACTGCCGGCACCCGCTGCCGCCAGCCCGGGGAAGGGACCGAGGCCGCCGCCGCTCGGCGCGTTCTATCGGCACGGCATCGAGCTGGAAGTCAGCGGCACGTATTTGGGACTACTGAAATATTTGGAGGCGGTCGAAGCGCTCCCGTGGCGCCTGGCGTGGGCTGGCGTCGAGCTTCAGGTCACGAAGTATCCCGAGGTTCTTTTGCGAGCTTCGCTCTATACCGAGAGCCCGTCCCAGGCGCTGCTCAAGTACTAGGTAACACCCGGGGTTTGCTGCGGCGCCGCACCATCGCTGCGGCGAGAACCAAGAAAACCTATTTGACGACAATGGGTTATTCAGTTAACTTCAAGGAAACTGTTGCTCGATACCAAGAAGAAATATGGGCTACAACAGACAAGCAATTGCTTCAAGAGTCTCGGCACCGCTGACACGCGTGCTATGGGCGCTATGCCTCCTTACCTCTCAAGGCGTTGCGCTCGGGCAGCTTTCGGATCCGATGGCACCGCCTGGAACGCTGCCGGCCCGGCCAGCCGAGTCCTCCCGCGGTAGCCAGACGCCATCGGAGCTGCAGGGAATCCTCTCAGGGCCCGGCCGGCGCCTGGCTCTGATCAACGGCAACGTCGTTCACGTCGGCGAAAGCATCCCGGGGGACGGCGCGCTGCTAGGCCTCGGTACGGATTCGGCGACCATTCGCAGTGGCGACCAGCGCGTCCAGCTGCGGCTGCATCCGGATCTAGGCACGAAGAAGCAGGCACCGCGGTGATGCGGCGCTTGCTCGCGATGGCGCTCGTGCTCGGCGGATGCGCGGCGCCGCCGCCGCTCACCGGGGTCGATCCGCAGATCGCAGGTGTCATCGCCAAGACCGCCGAGCGCGCGCCGGAGAGACGCCCGGAGGCAATCCAGAGCGCGGTGCTGCCGCCGCTTAGGCTCGACATGCCGGTGACGCATGGGCTCGCGCTCGAGCCGCGCTTCGATCTGTCCGTGAACAATGCGCCCGCCGCGCAGGTCTTCATGTCCATCGCCTCAGGCACGCGCTACAACATGCTCGTCCATCCGAGCGTCACGGGCTCGATCTCGGTGATGCTGAAGGATGTCACGGTGCCCGAAGCGCTCGCGGCCATCCGCGACCTCTACGGCTTCGACTACCGCATCGAGGGCAATCGCGTCTTCATCCGGCCGACGGGCCTGCAGACGCGCGTGTTCCAGGTGAACTATCTTCCTGGGCAGCGTCGCGGCTCGACGGTGCTGCGCGTCACCTCCGGATCGCTCACCGATTCGCCTTCTGGCTTCGTCGGCTCGGGGCCGGGCGGCGGTGCGGCGACCGGTTCGGCCGGTGTCGGCGGCTTGCAGGGACGGGAAAGCTCGCGCGTCGTGACCGAACAGCAGGCGACGTTTTGGGTCGATGTTTGCGAAGCTCTGGTGGCGATCGTGTTCCCGCCGGAGGCTACGCCGGCTCCAGCAGCCGCCGCGAGCGGGGCACCCGAGGACCGCCAGCGCAGCGCCTGCAACCGGCGCGCTGCCTCGAGCGACCGCTCGATTGTGGTCACGCCTCAATCGGGGGTCATCGTAGTGCGCGCAAACGCGATGGAGCTCCGCGCCGTCGAGAACTATCTGCGCGCGACACAACTCGCCGTCGAGCGGCAGGTGATGCTCGAAGCCAAGATCATCGAGGTCACCCTGGCCGACGCCTACCTTGCGGGAATCAACTGGGCGGCGCTCGGCAAGCATCTGGCGGTCGGCCAGCTCGCCGCCGGCGGCAGCAACGCCGCCGTGCTGGGCAGCGAGGGCGCCTTAACCATGGTGCACAACGGTACTACTGCCCTGGTCGCCAATCCCGCAGCACGCAGCATCGCAACTGCGAGCAATGCGTTCGGTAGTGCGAATTCCACCGGTGGCGTGGCGGCGGGCGGCGTGGTCGGCTTCGCGCTGCAGACTTCTAATTTCGCCGCCCTAATGGCTTTCCTCCAGTCGCAGGGCACCGTGCAGGTGCTCTCCAGCCCGCGCATCGCCACGCTGAACAACCAGAAGGCCGTGCTCAAGGTCGGCTTTGACGAGCTGTTCGTCTCGAATCTCGCGGTAACGCCCCCGCAGCTCTCCGGCGGCACGACCACGGCTGCGACCATCGCGCCGCAATTCTCGCCGTACTTCCAGGGCATCGTGCTCGACGTTACGCCGCAGATCGACGAGAACGGCATGATCACGCTGCATGTGCATCCCTCCATCAGCGAGATCACGGAAGTGAACCGTTCGATCGACCTCGGCACGAGCGGCGGTGGCGCGACGACGATCCCGACGGCGCGCAGCCAGGTGAGCGAGACCGACACCATCGTCCGGGTGAGCGACAGCAACGTCGTCGCCATTGGTGGCCTGATGAGCGTCGATGTCCGCGACGCGCGCGGCGGCATTCCGGGCGTGCCCGACTCCGGAGTCGCCGGCGCACTGCTGCGAAATTCCGAGCGGCAGTTCGTCAAGAAGGAACTCGTCATCCTGCTCAAGCCGACCATCATCCAGTCCGACCGCGACTGGGAGAACGATCTGCGCGAGACCCGCGAGCGCTACAACGCGATGGGCACTTCGGCGCAGGGCGCGCCGGCGGAATGAACTACCTGCAACATTTCGGGCTGCGTGAGCCGCCGTTCGGCATCACGCCGGACACCCATTACTTCTACGCTTGCCGCAGCCCGCAGGAGGCCCTGAACACGCTGCTCATCGCGACGGCCAATGGCGAGGGCTTCATCAAGATCACCGGCGAAGTGGGCACCGGCAAGACGCTGCTGTGCCGCAAGTTCCTGGCCACTCTCGGCGAAAGCTGGGTCAGCGCTTATGTGCCGAATCCGAACCTCGATCCACGTTCGGTGCTCCTGGTGCTCGCCGAGGAGCTTGGCCTCACCATCGAGCCTGCGACCGAGCAATACCAGATCATGCGGGCGATAACGCGCGCGTTGCTCGATCGGGCGCGCGCGCAGAAGCGCGTGGTGCTGTGCATGGATGAAGCGCAGGCCATGTCGCAGGAAGCGCTCGAGACGGTACGGCTGCTCACCAACCTCGAGACCGAGAAACGCAAGCTCCTGCAGGTCGTACTGTTCGGACAGCCGGAGCTCGACCGCAAGCTCCAGTCCGCATCCCTGCGGCAGCTCCTGCAGCGCATCACCTTCCAGCACCGGCTCTCGGGACTCGCGGCCGACGAGTTGCCGGGCTACCTGGCACATCGCCTGAGCATCGCCGGCTACACGCGTGAATTCCCGTTTACCTCGGGCGCCGTGGCGGCGATCCACCGGACGAGCCGTGGCATACCGCGACTCGTCAACATCGTCGCGCACAAGTCGCTGCTGATCGTCTTTGGCGAAGGCGGGCGTCGCGCGGGACGGCGGCAGGTGCGGGCCGCCTCCGACGATACGCCGGCCGCGATGCCGCTCGGCCGCTGGTGGATGCCGCGGCTAGGCCGCGCGGCGGATTGAAGCAGACGCAATGAGCGTCATCAACAAGGTGCTGCGCGAGCTGGATCAGCGGCATGCCATTTCCGCCTCCGCCCAGAACGCGGCACCGCGCGAAGTGCGGCCGGTGCGCGATCCCAGCGAAGGCCACGAGTGGTTCTGGCGCATCGTCGCCGGGCTGCTTCTGATCGCGCTCGTCTGGGTCGGCTGGGTCATCTACCAGATCCAGCCACGGCGCGTCGCCACCGATCTTGGCATCGCTGCGGGCGAGAGCGCTCGCCGCGAGGCAGCGCCTCTCCTCGCCGAAGCGAAACCGGCTCCGGGCGAAACCAAGACCGCTCTGCCCGAAACCAAACCTGTTCCTGCAGAGGCTGCTACAGCTGCCTCATCCTCCGGCGATCTCAGGCTTGCACAGTCGATCCAGACACCGATCGCCACGGCCGAACGGGCGCTGGAAAGGCCGGTGCCGCGCGAGCCCAAGCCAAAGCCGATGACGGCGCCGCAACCGCCGGCGCAGCCGGCGCCGAGCGCGCCGCGCGTCGAGAAGCATGAGCTCACGCCGGCCCCGGTACAGCGTGCTGAAGCGGAGTTTCGCCGTGGCGCCGGGCTACTGCAGCAAGCGCGCGTAAGCGAAGCCGAAGCGCGCTTCGCCGTTGCCATCGGCCTCGACCCGGCGCACGAGCAGGCGCGCCAGGCGCTCGCCGCGATGCTGATCGAGCAGCGCCGCCTCGAAGAAGCTCGCAAGCTCCTCGAGGAGGGGCTGCACGTCAACCCGAAGCAGCAGCAATTCGCCGTCGCGCTTGCGCGCATCTACGTAGAGCGCGGCGACTACGCCACCGCGCTGGACGTGTTGAACCGCAGCCGCAATGATGCACAGCCGAGCGCCGACTACGATGCCATGCTCGGTTCGGTGCTGAGCCGCATGGGTCGCGATCGCGAAGCCGTCGAAGCGTACCGCGGGTCCCTGCGTACCGCGCCCGGCAAGGGCGGGACCTGGCTGGGCCTCGCGCTATCGCTGGAGAATCTCGATCGCCGCGGCGAGGCGGCGGATGCCTATCGCCGAGCCCTCGCGAGCGGCACGCTGACCGCTGACGTCAAGCAATACGCGGAGCAGAAGGTGCGGGCGCTACGCTGAAGTGCCGCCGGCTGCCGGCTCGATGCGGGTGGTCTCCAGCCGATAGCCGTAGTTGTACACCGGTACCACGCGATAACCGGACTCCGGTCGCAGGTCGAGTTTCTTGCGGACCTGGCTGACGTGCGTGTCGACGGTGCGCGTCGCGAGATCTCCGCTTCGTCCCCAGACGGTTTCCTGCAGATGGCCGCGCGAAAGCAGCCGGCCCATGTTGCGGAAGAGGGTCACGGCAAGCTCGAACTCCTTCGGCGTGAGCTCGATCTTGGTTCCCGCCTTGCGGATTTCGCTGCGCTGAATATCGATGTCGAACGGCGGAAACGACAGCTGCTTCTTCTCTTCGACGGGATAGGCTCGCCGCAAGAGCGCGTGTAGGCGCGCGAGCAGCTCCTGACGGCGGACGGGCTTCACCATGTAATCGTCGGCCCCGTGCTCCAGCGCGAAGACGATGTCCTGTTCCGAATCGCGCACCGTGACGAAAAGGATGGGTACCGTCTTCGATACATTGCTGCGCAGCCAGCCGAGGACCTCGGTGCCTGAGATGTCCGGGACCTGCCAGTCCAGCATGAAAAGATCGAAGCTCTCGCGGCCCGCCTGCCGCATCGCCTCGCGCCCGGACAGCCAGCCGTGGACGTCGTGCCCGTCGGCGGCCACCCAGCGCTTCAGAAGCGCAAGCTGGTCGGGGTCGTCTTCTAGAATCGCGATACGCAATGCCGTCTCCTCGTAAGCAATCATACCAATTGCAAAACAAGGTAAGGGTAGCCGTGCTCGGCGCCGGTACTATTGCGCGCCTCGTGCTGGAGCGGGCGCGGGCGGGCGCGCTTCCCGGCATTGAATTTGTCGCACTGAGCGGGCGCGGCCCGCAATCGCGCGGCGTCGCGGTGGCGCGTGAATTTGGCCTCCCCTACGCCGTCGGCGGCGCCGCGCTGCTTGAGCATCGGCCCGACGCCATTCTCGAAGCGGCCTCCCATGAGGCGGTGCGCGAGCATCTGGTGTCGCTGCTCGACGCAGGCATGACGGTCATCGTGCTTTCGGCCGGCGCGCTGATCGACGACGATTTGCGCGGCCGCGCGGAGGAGGCAGCGAGGCGCTCGCGCGGGGGTCTTTATGTTCCTTCGGGCGGAATCGGCGGGCTTGACGCACTGAAAGCAGCGTGCGCCGCGGGCGTCGACCGGGTCTCGATCCAGGTGGCGAAGCCACCGGCGGCATGGCGCGGCATCCCCTACGTCGACGCCCTCGGCGTGGATCTCGTTCGGCTTGAGCGCGCCTACACGCTGTTCGACGGCACCGCGCTCGACGGCGTCCCCCATTTTCCCCAGAACGTGAACATCGCCGCCGTGCTCTCGCTCGCCGGGATCGGGGCGCGGCGCACGCGGCTCAAGGTTGTTGCCGACCCGGCGCTCGAGTTCAACACGCACACCATCACCGTCGAAGGGCGCTCGGGGCGCATGACCGTGCTCCTCGAGAATGTGCCCTCGCCCGACAACCCGAAGACGTCATGGCTCGCGTGCTACAGCGCCATCGCGGCGCTCAACGCGCTCGGTTCGCCGAGCAGCTACGGAACCTGAAAGTTCCGCCTTGCCGTTGCTGTTCCCACTCTCTTTTTGTTTGACCAACCTCCGGAAAACTCAATATAATTTCCGGTTCCGCCGGAGGGGTGCCCGAGCGGCTAAAGGGGGCAGACTGTAAATCTGTTGGCCTTGCGCCTACGTTGGTTCGAATCCAACCCCCTCCACCAAATTCGGGCGAGCACCGAAGGGTCAAAGTGCGGCGGGCAATGGGTCGAGATGCGATGGGTCGAGATGCGGCGATATTTTTGGGTGAACGGTTGAATCAGGCGGGTGTAGCTCAATGGTAGAGCAGAAGCCTTCCAAGCTTATGACGAGGGTTCGATTCCCTTCACCCGCTCCACTGCGTAGTTACGAGATTTGGCCCATGTAGCTCAGTGGTAGAGCACTCCCTTGGTAAGGGAGAGGTCACGCGTTCAATCCGCGTCATGGGCACCAGGCTTACGGGACTTATCGGGAACTTCTAGATGGCAAAAGCTAAATTCGAGCGCACCAAGCCCCACGTGAACGTGGGCACGATCGGGCATGTGGACCATGGGAAGACGACGCTGACGGCGGCGATGACGCATGTACTGGCGAAGAAGTTTGGCGGCGAGGCGAAGAACTAC
>DASQGW010000045.1:0-8751 GCA_035632415.1 Burkholderiales bacterium
GCGGCGCGGCTCGCATGGCGTGCCTTGGCGAGCGCGTTCTCGACGAAGGTCATGTGCGGCTCTGCGGCCTCGGCGATGCCGAATGCGGACTGCAGCGCGAGCTCCAAGGCGCCATCGGCGATCGCCTGGATTTCGCGCACCTTGCCCGGATTGCCGGACGCGAGCACGACCTTCACTTGAGGTCGTACTCCACCAGCCAGTAGTACTCGAGCGCCCGATAGGAGAAGCGCGCCGCATGCGGCAGCAGCGCGGCGCGCAGATCCTTCTCGGACGGAAAATTTTTCAGCACACGGTTCTCGCTGCCGTCGGCGAGGCGGCGCAGCTGGTAGGTGTTGCCTTCGGCATCGCGCTCGGCGATCGGCGTGCTCGAGCCGTCGATGTAGAGATTGTCGAACAGCACCACGCGCGCGCCCGACTCGAGCCGGCGGTGCAGCGACGTGAGGAACTTGCTGATTCCCTCCAGCGGAATGTGCGACCACCAGAACATCGCCAGCGCGCCGTCGAAGCGCCCGAGCTCTTCCGGCAGGTCATAGGCATCGGCGGATACGAAGCGCACGCGGTTTGGCGGATAACTCTTGGACCGGGCGATGGCCATCGGTTCCTCGGCCATGTCGGTCGCCACGATGCTGAGCGCGAGCGGAGCGACGAGCGCCGTCCAATACCCGGTGCCGCACGCAACCTCGAGCACGCGCCGGCCGGCGAGGCGCTGCGGAACGACCTGGCGCAGGACGGCGAGATCGGCCTGCCGCTCCGGCTTGGCATAGATCGCTTCGTACTCGCCTGCACGGCGGCGGTAGTACTCGACCAATTCAGCCGAGACCAAGCGCCCTTCTCTGGTGACCGATCAGCTCGCGGATGCCGCGCTCGGCCAGCGCGAGCAGCTCATCGAGCTGCGCGCGACCGAAGGCCTCGCCTTCCGCGGTGCCCTGAACTTCGACGAAGTTGCCCGCGCCGGTCATGACGACGTTCATATCGCAGCCGCAGGCGGAATCCTCGCCGTAGTCGAGGTCGACCACCGGCGTGCCTTTATATATGCCGACCGAGACCGCGGCGACGAAATCCCGGATCGGCGGCTGGGCGAGCTGCTTCCTCGCCTGCAGCCAGCTCACGGCGTCGTGCAGGGCGACAAAGGAGCCCGTGATCGCTGCGGTGCGCGTGCCGCCGTCGGCCTGGAGCACGTCGCAGTCGAGATGGATCGTTCTCTGCCCGAGCAACGAGAGGTCGATGACGGCGCGGAGCGAGCGACCCACCAAGCGCTGGATCTCCTGCGTGCGGCCGGTTTGCTTGCCGCGCGCCGCCTCGCGGTCGGTGCGCGTGTTGGTCGAGCGCGGCAGCATGCCGTATTCGGCGGTCACCCAGCCGCGGCCCGTGTCCTTGAGGAAGGCCGGCACGCGTTCCTCGACCGACGCCGTGCAAAGCACGCGCGTGTCGCCGAACTCGACGAGCACCGCGCCCTCGGCGTGCTTCGTGTAGTTGCGCTGGATGCGAACGGGGCGAAGCTCGCTCGCCTGGCGGCCCGAATTTCTTACCATGCGCGTCTCACGGCGACGAGCCCCGGCGCAGCGCCGCTTTCAGCTCGGCGATCGCCTTCTCGATATCCTCGTCGGAGACGCGCATGTAGTCGAGATCGGTGGCGGTGAGGTCGCGCACCTCGGTACGCTCGACGTCAGGCACGGTCGCTGCCGCGACCGCTTCCTCGAACCAGCTCATGGCGACCACCGAGATGTTGTCGCAATGCGGGCCGGCGCGATCCTCGGCGAGCGACACGAGCTCCGGGATGGCGACGCTCAGGTCGCGCGACATGAGCGCATGCAGCATCTGCCGCTGCGTGAGCGGATTCCAGAAGCCGTCGGAGCAGAGCAGCACGATATCGTTCTTCTCCAGCCGCTCGCTCGACAGCGGATCGGGACGCGGCGTCTGGTAGCCGCCCAGGCATTGCAGCAGGCGATTGCGCTCCGGATGCGACGTGATGGCCTCCTCGCGGATGCGGCCCGCGTCGAGCAGCTGCTGCACGACCGTGTGATCGCGCGTGCGGTGGACGATGCGGCCCTGCCGCACCAGGTAGAGCCGGCTATCCCCGATATGCATCCAGTAAGCGTAGCCATCCTGCACGATGCAGGCGACGAGCACGGTGCGCGGCGTATCGGGAAAGCGCCGCAGCTCCGCCTCGCGCAGGATCGCCACGTGCCCCGCGCCGATGGCGCGCGCGAGGAACGCCCCCGGGTCGGCGATGCGCGGCCGCGCTTCGCGCTCGAAAGAAGCGCCGAGGAGCTGGATCGCCAGGTGCGCGGCGAGCTCGCCGTGGAGATGCCCGCCGAGCCCGTCGGCCACCGCCATCAGCAGGCAGGCGGAGGTCGACCAGGCGCCGATGCGGTCCTGGTTGATGCGACGCGCGCCGATGCGGGTGTCTTGGACGACTGCGTAATTCATTTGGAGCGCAGCCCGAGCAAGCCGAACCGCTTCGAACCCTTGTGCTCGGGCTCCTTTTCGCCGAGGAGCGCTTTTTGCAGCGCGAGCACGCTTTGCGGCCGCTCCAGGTGATCGAGCCGCAGGCACCAATCGATGATGTCGAGCAGGACCGCGGAATACTGATCGCGGAAGCTGCGCCGCGCAGGCACGAGATCGTCCTTTTGCAGCCGGACATGCGCCGGTGGCGGCGCGACGCCGGCGAGGCAGGAGTACACCGTCGCGCCGACCGAGTAGATATCGGTCCACGGCCCGAGCTCCGCCTTGCGCGCGTACTGCTCGGGCGCGGCGAAGCCCGGCGTATAAGTCGGGGGCAGCTTGGCGCCCTCGGCGGAGAGCGTCTGGCGCGCAGCGCCGAAGTCGATGAGCAGCGGCGAGCCGTCGGAGCGCAGAAAGACGTTCGCCGGCTTGATGTCGAGGTGCAGGAGCTTGTTGGTGTGCACCTCGCGCAGGCCGTTCAGGAGCTGGGCGAAAGTCGAGCGCAGCCAGATCTCGTCGGGCAGGCCCTTGCGGTTCACGATGTGCTGCTGCAGCGAGCGGCCGCGCTCGTAGCGCATGACGAGATAGACCGTCTCGTTCGCGCGGAAGAAATTCAGCACGCGGACGACGTTCGGATGCTGCAGCCTGGCGAGCGCGCGCCCTTCCTCGAAGAAGCATTTCACGCCGTAGCGGAAGCGCGGCAGGTCGGCCGCGGCGATCTTCGGCGGCCCTCCCGGCTCGGTGCGCACCGCGAGCGTCGCCGGCAGGTATTCCTTGATGACCACCGGAGTGTCGTTCGCGTCGTGCGCGAGGTACACGATCGAGAAGCCGCCCGAGGCGAGCGTGCGCACGATCCGATAGTTTTCGAGACGCGTGCCTTCGGGAAGCGCTTGGTTGGCTTGCGACTGCATCTCCTCCTATGATAACGAATGATCCAGAGCATGACGGGCTACGCCGCGGCGGCGGCTGACACGCCGCGCGGCGCACTCAATGTCGAGCTGCGTTCCGTCAACGCGCGCTTCCTCGATCTTCAATTCCGCGTGTCCGACGAGCTGCGTTCGCTCGAGCCGATCCTGCGCGAGCTGATCGCGGGGCGCGTCTCGCGCGGCAAGCTCGACTGCCGCGTGTTCCTGAACGAAGCGGCGATCGCGCCCGGCGCGCGCCTCGATGCGCAAGCGCTCGCGCGGCTGGGCGCGCTGGCCGCCGAGGTCGCAAAGGTCATGCCGCAAGCGGCGCCGCTGCGGGCGGCGGACGTGCTGCGCTGGCCGGGCGTCATCGCGGAATCGCCGCAGGACGAAGAAGAAACCCGCCGCATCGCCGCGGCGCTCTGCCGCAAGGCGCTCGACGAGCTCGTGGCCTCGCGCGGCCGCGAGGGCGGCAAGCTCTCGGCCGCCGTCCTCGAGCGCGTGACGGCGATGCGCGAGCGCGTCGCGCAGGCGGCGCCGCTCGTGCCGCAGGCGCTCGCCGCGTATCAAACGAAGGTCGCCGAACGGCTGAGGGAAGCGATCGGCTCGGCGGACGAGGAGCGCGTCCGGACGGAACTCGCGGTCTTCGCGACGCGCGTGGATGTCGATGAAGAGCTGACCCGGCTCCGCACACACCTGGACGAGGTGGAGCGCACGCTGAAGAAGGGAGGTCCGGTCGGCAAGCGCCTCGACTTCCTCGCGCAGGAGCTCAATCGCGAGGCAAATACCCTTGCCTCCAAGGCCGCAAGCGCGGAACTATCCGACTGCGCGCTGGAGCTCAAGCTCCTCGTTGAGCAAATGCGGGAACAAGTCCAGAACATCGAATGAGGGGCAAGTTGTTCGTGATCACCGCCCCATCGGGAGCGGGCAAGACGTCGCTCATCGAGGCGGTGATGCGCGACGATCCAAGCCTGAAGATCTCGGTGTCCTACACGACGCGCGCCCCGCGCAAAGGCGAGAAGGACGGCGTCGACTACCACTTCGTCGACGAGGCCACGTTCCGCCAGATGAAGGCGCAGGGCGAATTCCTCGAGAGCGCCGAAGTCCACGGCAATCACTACGGCACCGCAAGACAGGTGATCCTCGATGCCGTGAAGCGCGGCGACGACATCATCCTGGAGATCGACTGGCAGGGTGCGCAGCAGGTCCGCAAGCTCTATCCCGATTGCGTCGGCATCTTCATCCTGCCGCCTTCGGTGGAGGAGCTGGAGCGGCGCATGCGCGCACGCGGGCAGGATTCGGATGCGGTGATCCGCCGGCGGCTCGACAATGCGCGGGAGGAGCTGGCGCACGTCGGCGAGTTCAAATACGCTATAATTAACAAAGACTTCGAAACCGCACGACGCGAGCTCGCGAGCATTATCCGGAGCGAGCGCAAAACCTAAGAGAGTTTATGGCCCGCATCACTGTCGACGATTGCCTGAAGAGAATCCCGAACCGTTTCCAGCTCACGCTCGCCGCCACCTATCGCGCTCGCCAGCTGAGCGCGGGCGCAAGCCCGCTCCTCGAGCCGAACCGCGACAAGGCGACCGTCATCGCACTGCGCGAGATCGCCAGCGGCAAGGTCGGCACCGAAGTCCTCAAGCGGAACGCCACGCCTCCGACACCGCCCACGCCGGGCCTCTGATCGTCGTAGAGGGAATGGAAGCGGGGGTCGGTGTAATCTGACCCCATGGCGGCGGCTGCACCCCTGTTGCGAGAGTCCGAACGCTTCGGCTACCTGAAGCCGAAGGACGTTTCGCGCCTGGAGGACGCCTACCGCTTTTCAGAGGCGGCGCACGCCGGCCAGACCCGGCAATCGGGCGAGCCCTACATCTCGCACCCGCTCGCGGTGGCCGAGATCCTCGCCGACTGGCACCTCGACGGCCAGACGCTGATGGCGGCGCTGCTGCACGACGTCACCGAGGACACTTCGGTCACGAAGGACGAGATCTCCGACACTTTCGGCAAGCCCGTGGCCGAGCTCGTGGACGGCGTCTCGAAGCTCGACAAGATCGAGTTCCAGTCGGCCGAGCACGTGCAAGCGGAGAACTTCCGCAAGATGCTGCTTGCGATGGCGCGCGACGTGCGCGTCATCCTGATCAAGCTCGCCGACCGCCTGCACAACATGCGCACCCTGGGAGCCGTGAATCCGGCGAAACGGCGCCGCATAGCTCGCGAGACGATGGAGATCTACGCGCCGATCGCCAACCGCCTGGGCCTGAACGCGCTCTACCACGAGCTACAGGAGCTCGCCTTCTCGCATCTCTACCCCGTGCGCTACCGCGTGCTCGCCAAGGCGACCAAGGCGGCGCGCGGCAACCGGCGCGAGATGATCAGCCGCACGCTCGACGCAGTGAAGCGAAAGCTCGCCGAGAGCAACATCCGCGCCGAGGTCTACGGCCGCGAGAAGCACGTCTACTCCACCTACCGGAAGATGACCGAGAAGCACCTCTCGTTCTCCGAGGTGCATGACATCTTCGGCCTGCGTGTCGTCGTGGCCGACGTGCCGGCATGCTATCTCGCCATGGGCGCGTTGCACGGGCTCTACAAGCCGATCCCCGGCAAGTTCAAGGACTACATCGCGATCCCCAAGGCGAACGGCTACCAGTCGATCCACACCGACCTCATCGGCCCCTACGGCGTGCCGGTCGAGGTGCAGATCCGCACCGACCAGATGCACCGCCTGGCGGAATCCGGCGTCGCCTCGCACTGGCTCTACAAGGACGAGACCGACAAGCTCTCGGAGCTGCAGAAGCAGACGCACCGCTGGCTGCAGTCGCTCCTCGAGATCCAGAACCAGTCCGGCGACCCGCGAGAATTCCTCGAGCACGTCAAGGTCGACCTCTTCCCCGACGAGGTCTACGTTTTTACTCCCAAGGGGAAGATTCTGTCGCTACCGCGCGGCGCGACGACGGTCGATTTTGCCTACGCCGTGCACACCGACATCGGCAATCGCTGCGTCGCCGCCAAGGTGAACAGCGAACTCGTGCCGCTGCGGCAGGAGCTGCGCAACGGCGACCGCGTCGAGATCATCACCGCAAGCCATGCCAAGCCGAATCCCGGCTGGCTGCAGTACGTGCGCACCGGCAAGGCGCGCTCCAACATCCGGCACTTCCTGAAGACGATGCAATACGAGGAGTCCGCCGGCCTCGGCGAGCGCCTGCTCGACCAGGCGTTGCGCGCCCTGAAGGGCTCGCTCGCCGAGATCGACGATGCCGGCTGGGAGCGCGTCGTGCGTGAAGGCGGCGCGCGCTCGAAGGAGGAGCTCCTCGCCGATATCGGCCTCGGCAAACGCCTCCCGGCCGTGGTGGCGCGGCGCCTGATGAAGGGAGCCGAGCCCAAGGAGGAAGGCAAGGCTTCGGTGACGATCCGCGGCACGGAGGGCATGGCGGTCCAGCTCGCGACCTGCTGCCGTCCGATCCCGGGCGATGCGATCGTCGGCTCGATCAAGAAAGGCCAGGGCCTGGTCGTGCATCAGTCCGATTGCCCGAGCATCGTGCGCTCGCGCAAGAACGAGCCCGATCAATGGCTCGACGTCGAATGGGACCCGCGCACCAACCGGCTCTTCCAGGCGACGGTGCACGTCATGGTCGAGAACCAGCGCGGCGTCCTCGCCCGCGTCGCCTCTCAGATCGCGGAGGCCGGCTCGAACATCGACTCGATCACCACCGAGGATGATCGCGGCCTCTTCACCATGATGCACATGGTGCTCGAGGTGGCGAACCGCCAGCACCTTGCTCGGGTCATGCGCGCGCTGCGCCGCCTGCCGGACGTCAAGAAACTGAACCGGGCGAAGGAATAACTAGCGCAGCTGGATCGTCAGCAGGAACTCGCCGCGCACGACGTTGAGCGCAAGGCGACCCTGGGCGCGCAGCGCTTTCGCGAGTTCCTGCTTCGTCGTGACGCGGCGCTGGTTGACGCCGATGATCAGATCGCCGGCGCGGATGCCGTGGCCGAATGCGGGCGAATCCGCCTCCACCTGCGTGACGAGTAGCGCCTGGTCCTTGCCCGGCAAGCCGCGCCGCTGCACCTCGGCAAGCGCCGCGCCGTTCAGCTCGGCGATCGGCTGGCCGGCGGCCGTTTGCTTCTCGATCTCGCCGATCCTCGCCTTGAGCGTCGCCAACTCCTTGCCGCGCTGAACCTTCAGGTCGACGGTATCGCCGACGGGAACGACCGCGAGACGCGCACGCAGCTCGGCCGGCGCGCGTACCGGATGGCCGTTGAGCGCGACGACAACGTCGCCTTTGCGCAGGCCGGCCGTCGCCGCCGGAGAATTGGGTTCGACCTCCGCGATGAGCGCCCCGTCGCCACCGCCGATGACGGGCTGCATGGCGATGCCGAGGCGCCCGCGCTTCACTTCGCCGAAGCGGATCAGCTGATCCATCACCGCCCGCGCCAGGACCGACGGCACGGCGAAGCCGATGCCCACATTCGCCGGCCCGAGGATCGCGGTGTTGATGCCGATGAGCTCGCCCTTGAGGTTGACGAGCGCGCCGCCCGAGTTGCCGGGGTTGATCGACGCATCGGTCTGGATGAAATGCTCGTAGCCCTCTACGGAAAGCCCGCTGCGGCCCAGCGCCGACACGATGCCGGACGTGGCGGTCTGGCCGATGCCGAACGGGTTGCCGATCGCCACCACGAAGTCGCCGACCTGCAATGCATCCGAATCGCCGAACTTGATGTCCACGAGGTCCTTCGCATCCACTTTCACCACAGCGACGTCGATGCCCGGATCGGAGCCGACCAGCTTCGCCGGCAGGCGGCGGTTGTCGCGCAGGGTGATGAGGATCTCCTTCGCGTCCTTGACGACGTGCGCGTTGGTGATCACGTAGCCGTTCTTCGCATCGACGATCACGCCCGAGCCGGCGGCCACCTGCGGCTCCGCTTGCTGCGGGCCACCGAAGAAGCGGCGGAAGAAGGGATCGCGCAAGAGCGGATTCTCGTCCTCGGGGCTCCTCTGCAGCACGGCGATGTTGACGACCGCCGGCGTCACCTTCTCGAGGATCGGCGCGAGCGTCGGCAGGCCGTCGCGGGTCGGCAGCCCAGCGGGCTGCGCCTGAGCGGCCGTCATCGCCAGCAGCAAAACGAGCGCCCGGATCATTCACCCGGCTCCATGCTCGCCATTATGGCCGTGCTGCGGAGCCGCTTTGCGGAACCGGTTTGCGGAACCGCTTTGCGGAACCGCTTTGCTACACTAAAGACTGGCAACTTTGAAAGGAGGTGATCCCGTGAGAGATGACCAAGGCAACACCGGCCGGCAGGACTCTAACGGAGGATCCACCCGCAAGCTGTCCGGGGGGCAATCCTAAGCAACCCAAGGGTCCGGCCTGGTATCTAGGCCGGCTGCCTGGAATGAAAA
>DASQGW010000046.1:0-15464 GCA_035632415.1 Burkholderiales bacterium
GTAGTTCTTCGCCTCGCCGCCAAACTTCTTCGCCAGTACATGCGTCATCGCCGCCGTCAGCGTCGTCTTCCCATGGTCCACATGCCCGATCGTGCCCACGTTCACGTGGGGCTTGGTGCGCTCGAATTTAGCTTTTGCCATAGATGAGTCCTACTTCTTTTCCTTGTCGTCCTTATGGATGATCGCGTCCGCGATGTTCTTCGGCGCCTCGGCGTAGTGCTTGAATTCCATCGTGTACGTGGCGCGCCCTTGCGTCAGTGAACGCAGCTGCGTCGAATAGCCAAACATCTCCATCAGGGGCACCTCGGCCTTGACCGCTTTGCCGCCGGGCAGGTCATCCATGCCCTGGATGACGCCACGTCGTGACGAGAGATCGCCGATCACATCGCCCATCTTTTCTTCCGGAGTCTCGACCTCGACCGCCATGATCGGCTCGAGGAGCGACGGGCTCGCCGAGCGCATGCCGTCCTTGAAGGCGAAGATCGCGGCCATCTTGAATGCGTTCTCGTTCGAGTCGACCTCGTGGTACGAACCGTCGAACACCGTCACTTTGGCATCGACCACCGGGTAGCCGGCCAGCACGCCTTCCTGGATCGCTTCCTTGACGCCCTTCTCGACCGCGGGGATGTATTCGCGCGGGATGCGGCCGCCCTTGATGGCGTCGACGAACTCGAAGCCCTTGCCCGGCTGCGGCTCGAGCTTGAGCCACACGTCGCCGTACTGGCCGCGACCGCCCGACTGCTTGACGAACTTGCCCTGCATCTCGACGGCCTTGCGGAAGGTCTCGCGGTACGCGACCTGCGGCTTGCCGACGGAGGCCTCGACGCCGAACTCGCGCTTCATGCGATCGACGATGATCTCGAGGTGGAGCTCGCCCATGCCGGAGATGATCGTCTGGCCCGACTCCTCGTCGGTGCGTACGCGGAAGGACGGATCCTCCTGCGCGAGGCGACCGAGCGCGACGCCCATCTTTTCCTGGTCGGCCTTGGTCTTCGGCTCGACCGCCTGCGAGATCACCGGCTCCGGGAACACCATGCGCTCGAGCGTGATCGACTTCTTCACGTCGCTGATGGTCTCGCCGGTGATGACGTCCTTCAGGCCGACCACGGCGGCGATGTCGCCGGCGCGCACTTCTTTGATTTCCTCGCGCTCGTTCGCGTGCATCTGCAGCAGGCGACCGATGCGCTCCTTGCGGCCTTTCACCGACGTGTACACGGTGTCGCCGGAATTGAGCACACCGGAGTACACGCGGATGAAGGTGAGCTGGCCGACGAAGGGGTCGGTCATGATCTTGAAGGCGAGCGCCGCAAACGGCTGGGCGTCGTCGGGTGCGCGCGTGATCGGCTGGCCGGCTTCGTTCTCGCCCTTCACCGGCGGGATATCGACGGGCGAAGGCAGATAGTCGATGACTGCATCCAGCATCGCCTGCACGCCTTTGTTCTTGAACGCGGTGCCGCACAGCATCGGCACGATCTCGTTGTTGATCGTGCGGATGCGAAGCCCGCGCTTCACTTCCTCGAGAGAGAGCTCGCCCGACTCGAGGTACTTGTTCATCAGCTCTTCGTTCGCCTCGGCCGCAGCCTCCACCATCTTGCCGTGCCATTCCTTCGCCTCGGCCTCGAGCTCCGCCGGGATCGGCCTCTTCTCGAACTTCATGCCTTGGGACGCTTCGTCCCAATAGATCGCCTGCATGGTGACAAGATCGACCACGCCCTGGAACTTGTCCTCGAGGCCGATCGGAATCTGGATCGGCACCGGGTTGCCCTTGAGCCGTGAGCGGATGTGCTCGTAGGACTTGAAGAACGTCGCGCCGACGCGGTCCATCTTGTTGATGAACGCGAGGCGCGGCACGCGGTATTTGTTCGCCTGGCGCCACACCGTCTCGGACTGCGGCTGCACGCCTGCCACCGCGTCGTACACCATGCACGCGCCGTCGAGCACGCGCATCGAGCGCTCGACTTCGATCGTGAAGTCGACGTGTCCGGGCGTGTCGATGATGTTGATGCGATGCTCGGGATAGGAGAGATCCATCCCCTTCCAGAAGCAGGTCGTGGCGGCCGACGTGATGGTGATGCCGCGCTCCTGCTCCTGCTCCATCCAGTCCATGGTGGCCGCGCCGTCGTGCACCTCGCCGATCTTGTGGTTCACGCCGGTGTAGAAAAGGATGCGTTCGGTCGTGGTCGTCTTCCCGGCGTCGATATGCGCCGAGATGCCGATGTTCCGATAACGCTCGATGGGAGTCTTGCGCGCCACGGCCATTTAGAACCTGTAATGAGAGAAGGCTTTGTTCGCTTCCGCCATGCGATGAACCTCTTCGCGCTTCTTCATCGCACCGCCGCGGCCTTCGGCCGCTTCCTGGAGCTCACCCGCCAGGCGAACCATCATCGACTTCTCGCCGCGCTTTTGCGCCGCTTCGCGAATCCAGCGCATGGCGAGCGCCACGCGCCGCACCGGGCGCACTTCGACGGGCACCTGGTAGTTCGCGCCGCCGACGCGCCGGCTCTTCACCTCCACGATCGGCTTCACGTTCTGCACCGCCTGCGAGAACACCTCGATCGGGTCCTTGCCCGACTTCGTCTTGATGGTGTCCAAGGCGCCGTAGATGATCCGCTCGGCCACCGACTTCTTGCCGCGCGTCATCAGCACGTTGACGAACTTCGCCACTTCAACGTTGTTGAACTTCGGATCCGGCAGGATCTCGCGCTTGGGAACTTCGCGGCGACGCGGCATCTAGATTTCCTTAGGCTGACTTCGGCGCCTTGGCGCCATACTTGGAGCGAGCCTGCTTGCGGTCTTTCACGCCTTGCGTGTCGAGCGAGCCGCGCACGATGTGGTAGCGCACGCCCGGCAGGTCCTTGACGCGACCGCCACGGATCAGCACGACCGAGTGCTCCTGCAGGTTGTGGCCCTCGCCGCCGATGTAGCCGATTACCTCGAAGCCGTTCGTGAGGCGAACCTTCGCCACTTTCCGCAGAGCCGAGTTCGGCTTTTTCGGGGTCGTCGTGTAGACGCGCGTGCACACGCCACGCTTTTGCGGCGAGCCCGCCAGTGCGGGCACCTTCGACTTGGGACGCTTAGCGGCGCGTCCCTGCCGCACTAACTGATTGACGGTGGGCATGTTTTTGCTAGTCCAGAAACGAACCGGGCAGCCACGATTAGAACTTCCGTAGCCGCCCCGGGGCTAAAAAAGAGGCCGGATTATAAAGAGAAAATTGCCAAGACGCAAGGAACGCGGCGGGACCGGATTCAGGCGGGTTTCGGCTCTTTCACAAAGCGGAACCGGGCTTGAATTTCCTCGGCGTTGATGCGGCGCAGCGAAGCGGCTGAATCGGCAAAGCGAGCGAGATCGCGGTCATCGAGGAGCGCGAGGGTGCTTTCGCCCTCGATCAACACCGAGCCTTCGTCATCGACATAACTCGCGCGCATCGCAAAAGGCCGACCGCAATGGTCGCGCAGTTCGTCGCCCTCGTAATGCACGACGAGCGGCGTGTACTCGAGCGTGACATAGACGCGTTGCGGCCCGTTCTGGAAGTACCAGCGGCCGTTGCCGTCGCTTTCATAGTTGCGCGAGATGAAGTCACGCAGCGCCGGGTTGGCGATTCGTTCACCCTTGATACGCCAGTTGCCGCGCCGGTCGAGCGAGAGCCAGCCGTAAACGGCCGGGACGTTCGGCCACTTCGCCATCGCCTGCACAACCAGCGCATCCATCGGTCTAGGCGAGCGCCAGCGAGTCGATGGCGTGTGGCTGGTAGATGCCGAAGCCCTGCGCATAGGCGACGCCCATGGCTTTGAGCCGCGTGAGCACATCCTGGTCTTCCACGCATTCGGCGACGACCTGGTAGCCGAGCGCCTGCCCGGCGCGCAACATCGCAGTCAGCTTGTGGCGCGCCGTGTCGCTCGCCAGGATCTTCCTGCAGACGCTGCCGTCAGCCTTGACGAATCTGACGCCGAGCTCGCGTACCGGCATGAATGAGACCGCGCGATTGCCGAAGCCGTCGAGCAGCAACTGGCCGCCGATGGCGCGATAGGCGTCGCTGAAGCGCTTGCACGCTCCGAGGCGCATGAGCGCGTCGCTCTCGTCGATTTCGAACAGCAGCTTTTCGGCCGGCACCTGATTCACGCTGAGCTGCGCCGAGACGAAGCGCGCGAAGTCCTCGTCCTCGAGCGTCTGTCCTGAGAGATTCACCGTGAACCGCGGGATGCGCGAGCCTTGCTGCAAGCGCTTGATCGTGTGGCGCACGACCCAGCGGTCGAGCTGCGGCATCATCTTGTAGTGCTCGAGCACCGGCAGGAATTCGCCGGGAGGAAGCAAAGCGCGCTCTTCCTCGCGCAGGCGCACGAGCACTTCGGCCATCGGGTAGCGCTCGTCGCCGGCGAACTGCACGATCGGCTGGCAGAAAAGCGCGAACTCGTCCCGCTCGATGGCATCGCGCAGCCGCTGGACCGGGTCGCTCCAGCCGGCGAGCTCCGAATCCATTCCCTGCAGCTGCGGATCTTCCATGCGCCGATTCTAGCCAGCGCGAATGACCGCGCTAACATCGCTTGCACAACCACACAGAACACACAGAACGATAAACGCGTGACCGCCGCCAAGATTGAGCTCAATCACAAGGTCCATGTGCTGACGCGCAAGGAGGAGCTCGACAGCGTGCGCGTCGCAGGCAAGGTCGTGGTGATCATCGATGTCCTTTTTGCGACCACCACCATGGTCGCAGCGCTCGCCCACGGCGCGCTCGAAGTCATCCCGGTACTCGACGAGGCCGCCGCGCGAGCCGAGGACCTGCGCCGCGGCGCCGGCACCTGCGTGCTCGCCGGCGAGCTCTATGCGGAGACCTTGCCCGGCTTCGTGCACCCGGCGCCACTGGCTTTGATCGAGCATGGCATCCGGGGACGCACCGTCGTGTATTCGACCACCAACGGCACCGTCGCGATGGCGCTCGCGAGCGGCGCGCGGAGGGTGTATTGCGGAGCGCTCATCAACGCCACGCGGCTGGTGGAACATATCGCCCGGCAGCACGCGGGCGAGACCGTCCTCCTCGTCTGCGCGGGCTCCGGCGGCAATTTCAACTTCGAGGATTTCTTCGGCGCCGGCTGCTACGTCGAGCGGTTTGCCGAACGCCTCGGGCCTGCCGGCGACCTTTCGGATGCCGCGCGTGCCGCACGCACCGTCTATCGCAATTCCCCGCTGCCCCAAGCGCTGCTCGACTGCCGGCTCGGACGAATGATGACCGCTCGCGGACTCAAGCACGAAGTCGAGTTCTCCTGCCGTACCGATGCTTTCCCTGTCGTGCCCTTGCTGGAGGACGGGTATCTTCGCCTCGTCGGCTAGACGCGCTCGAGCTCGGCGCTCACCGCCAGGTGGTCCGAAAGCATCGACCAGGGCTTGCCTCGGTGCACTTGGGAGGCGACGACCTTGAAGCCGCGCACATAGATCCGGTCGAGCCGCAGCACCGGCATCATCGCGGGGAAAGTGCGCGCCGCTCTTCCGAACCGTGCGAGCGAGACCTCCGTCATGCCCAGGCGCCGCTCCAGGATGGAGGACGCCCGGTGCCGCCAATCGTTGAAGTCGCCGGCGACGATGATCGGCACGTCGCGCGAGGCGAGCTCTTCCAGCCGTCCGGAGATCGCCTCCAGCTGGCGGCTGCGGCCCCGTTCATGCAGCGACAGGTGGACGCAGACGCAGTGAAGATTGCGCCGCCACCCGGGCACGGAGACGACGCTATGCAGGAGCCCGCGCCGCTCATAGCGGTGGTCGGATACGTCCTCGTTCTCAAACGAGACGAATCCGAAGCGGGAAAGAATCGCGTTGCCATGGTGCCCGTGGTCGTAGACCGCGTTGCAGCCGTAGACATGTTCCCAGCGGTCGCCGGCGAGGAAAGCATGCTGCGGCTCCACGGGCGCGCCCGCGAAGCGCATCGCGAAACGCTGGTTCAGGCCCTGGACTTCCTGCAGGAAGACCAGGTCCGGGTCGAGCCCTTCCAGGCCTTCGCGCAGGTCATGGATGACCATGCGCCGGTTGAAATGCGATAGGCCCTTGTGGATATTCAGCGTGACGACGTTGAGGCGCTTCGTCATCGCTCGTCCAGCATCAATATGGCATCGCGGTTGGACCAGGAAAAGCACTTGGCCGCGGCCTGGCGCAACGGCAGCCATTGGCAATCGGTGTGCTCTTCCTGCGCCAGCATGACCGGCGCGCGCGCGGGCAATTCGAGCGCGAAAACGTTCTCCATATTGTGCGTCACGCCGGGCGCGAAGCGATTGCGCCATTGCGCATAGATCTCGAACGTGTACACGACGTTCCAGCGCTCGAGGCGCCCGGTGGCCACATCGATGCCGGTCTCCTCTCGCACTTCGCGCGCCGCCGCTTGCTCGAGCGGCTCATCCATTGTGTCCAATGATCCGGTGACGGATTGCCAGTAGCCTGGACGCAAAGCACGCTCCAAGAGAAGCACTTCCCGCTGTACCGTATGGACCACCACGAGCACCGAAATCGGCAGCTTATGGCTCATTTCTCTCGATAGAGGTCGGGCAGCGCAAGGCTTCTCGCCGGGTCGACGAACACTGCGAAAAACGGCTTGCCACGGCCGGTCCAATATTCGGCAGCCGAACGCAGCACGTCGAGCAGGATGCCGAGCTCTTCGCCTGACGGATAGCTGCGAAAAAGGACGACATGCCCGTCGCCCTTGCGCCACGAAAGGTCGCTGAGCACGTCTTCCAGCGCGTCCCAGTTGCGCCCAAACCAATCCGGGAACGCGAGCGCCCGCGCCAGGCTGTCGAACAAGTTCACCTTCGCTTCGACAGCGACCACGTCCAGTCTTCCGCTACGCGTCGCGTCGAGGATGGCTTTCTCCTCGCGCGTACGGTACACGCCAGAGCGAGCAGGATCGGACAAGCGCTGCAGGAGCTTGGTCATTGCATTACGCGTTTAAACGTACGGTAGTGGTCATCGGTGTAGTAGAGCTCGCCATCGCGCCCGCTGATGATGCGCCGCGCACCGCGATCACGCGCCCCCGGGGTCTTCACCGTGTACTCGTGATAGTAGCCGCGCGGGCGCTTCGGTAACTGCCTTTCGCGGTTGCTGAAGATCACCCCATCGCGTGCATAGGGAAATGGGCCACCCGCCTTGATAAGCGCAATCGTCTGCTGCGCTTCCGGCGGCAGCGACTTGGCGTCGATATCGCTCGAAACGCCCAGCGCCGCGCTGCCTGCGAGCAGCAGCGCCGCAACGAATGCCCGCATCAGCCCTTGGGTTTTTCGCGCAAGCGGATGCCAAGCTCGCGCAGCTGCTTGTCGTCCACGGCGCTCGGCGCGCCGACCAGGAGGTCCTGCGCGCGCTGCGTCTTCGGGAAGGCGATCACGTCGCGGATCGACTCGGCGCCCGCCATCAGCGTCACGATGCGGTCGAGGCCGAACGCGATGCCGCCGTGTGGCGGCGCGCCGTACTGGAGGTTGTCGAGCAGGAAGCCGAACTTGGCGCGCGCCTCGGCCTCCGAGATGCCGAGCGCCCTGAACACTTTACTTTGCACCTCGGCGCGATGGATGCGGATCGAGCCGCCGCCGATCTCCCAGCCGTTCAGCACCATGTCGTAGCCCTTGGCAAGCGCGCGCGCGGGATCGGTCTCGAGCAGGTTCTCGTGCCCGTCCTTCGGCGCGGTGAACGGATGATGCATTGCCGACCAGCGCTTCCCCTCCTCGTCCCACTCGAACATGGGGAAGTCGAGGACCCAGAGCGGACGCCACTCCTTTTGCGCGAGGTTCTTGTCCTGTCCGATCTTGACCCGCAGGGCGCCGAGCGCCGCATTGACGATCGAAGCCTTGTCCGCGCCGAAGAAGATCACGTCGCCGTTCTGCGCGCCGCTGCGCTCGATCACCTGGCGCAGCACGTCGGCCGGGAGGAACTTCACGATAGGGGATTGCAGGCCTTCGGGAATCCTCGAGCGATCGTTCACCTTGATGTAGGCGAGCCCTTTCGCGCCATACGTGGCGACGAAGGGAGCGAAATCGTCGATCTCCTTGCGCGTAAGGTCCGCGCTCACCTTCAGCGCGGCGACCCGTCCATCCTTAAGCTCCGCCGCCTGCCGGAATACCTTGAAGTCGACCGCCCGCATGAGATCGGTGAGCTCGGTGAGCTCGAGCGGGATGCGCAGGTCCGGCTTGTCGACGCCGTAGCGCGCCATCGCGTCGGCATACGCCAGGCGCGGGAACGGATTGGGCAGCTCAACGCCCAGGACGTCCCGGAAAACCTCGCGGATCAGCCCTTCCATCAAGTCCTGGATCGAGCGCTCGTCGAGGAACGAGGTCTCGATATCGATCTGCGTGAACTCCGGCTGCCGGTCGGCGCGCAGGTCCTCATCGCGGAAGCACTTGACGATCTGGTAGTAGCGGTCGAAGCCCGCGACCATGAGCAACTGCTTGAAGAGCTGCGGCGACTGCGGCAGCGCGAAGAACTCGCCGGGGTGGACTCGGCTCGGCACGAGATAGTCGCGTGCACCTTCCGGCGTCGAGCGCGTGAGCATCGGCGTCTCGATGTCGATGAAGCCATGCTCATCGAGGTACTCGCGCACTGCCATGGCCACGCGATAGCGCAGCCGCAGGTTGTGCTGCATCGGCGCGCGCCTCAGATCGATTACGCGGTGCTCGAGGCGCGTGTTCTCGTTGAGGTTGTCGTCGTCGAGCTGGAAGGGCAGCGGCGCCGACGGGTTGAGCACCTCGACTTCATGCGCCAGCACTTCCACCTCGCCCGAGCGCAGCTCGGGGTTCACCGTGCCTTCGGGTCGCCGGCGTACTTTGCCGGTGACGCGCAGGACGAATTCGTTGCGCACGCGCTCCGCTGCGGCGAACGCTTCCTTGCGATCGGGATCGCACACCACCTGCGCAAGCCCCTCGCGATCGCGCAAGTCGATGAAGATCACGCCGCCATGGTCGCGCCGCCGGTGCGCCCAGCCGCAAAGGGTGACCTCGCGATCGACGAGCGCCGCGTTCAATTCTCCGCAATAGTGCGTGCGCATCACTTGGGTAGCGGGGGCACGACGCCCATCGAGATGATGTACTTCAGGGCCTGGTCGACGCTCATGTCGAGCTCCACCACGTCCGCGCGGCGCACGATGATGAAATAGCCGCCGGTCGGGTTGGGCGTCGTCGGCACATAGACGCTCACGCAGTCGGGCGGCACGTGCTTGACGACGTCGCCGCCCGGCGCGCCGGTGAGAAAGCCGATCGTCCACATGCCGGGATGCGGCCACTGCACGAGCAGCGCCTTGCGGAAGGCCTGGCTGCCGGTGGAGAAAAGCGTGTCGGAGATCTGCTTGATGCTCGAGTAGATCGAGTTGACGACCGGGATCCTGTGCAGCATGTCGTGCCAGAACTCGACGAGCTGCGCGCCGACGAAGTTGGTCGCGGCCAAGCCGGTGAGGAAGATGGTGAGAATCGTGAGGATCACGCCGAGCCCGGGGATGTGCACGCCGAGCCAGTGCTCGGTCTGGAACGATTCGGGCAGGAGCAGCAGCGACGCGTCGAGCGTGTCGAAAATGACCTTCAGCACCCACAGCGTGATGATCAGCGGGATCCAGATAAGAAGCCCCGTGATCACGTATTTCTTCAGGGCTCCGGAAGCGAAAGGCTTTTTCACGGCTCGAGAAATAAAAAGGCCCGGACGCTAGCCGGGCCGGTCGGTTTAGTGCCGCTCAGTGGGGTAACTACGCCGCGGCCTTGGATTCGGGTTTTTTCTCGGGCTTGGAGTCCGGCTTCGAATCGGGCTTCGATTCGGTCTTGGTATCGGTCTTCTTGTCGGCGGCTTTCTTCGCGCTGCCCTTGAAGTCGGTCGCGTACCAGCCGGTCCCTTTTAGCTGAAACCCGGCTGCTGACAGTTGCTTCTGGTAGCGCGGCTTTCCGCAAGACGGACACTTCGTAAGGGGGGCATCGGACACCTTCTGCAGGTGCTCGTCCTGGTGTCCGCAAGCGGCGCAGCGGTATTCGTAGATCGGCATGGCGGCGCGATTATATCCCTGATTCAGAACGGAATGTCGTCCTCCATGTCGTCGAACTTGCCGGCCGGCTTCTTCGCCACCGACGCGCCCGCCGCCGCGTTCGCAGCTTTCGGCTCGGCGCTCTTCATCGGCTCCGGGCGCGGCTCGCCGGAACCCGCCCGCGAGCCGAGCATCTGCATCGTGTCGGCCATGATCTCGGTGGTGTAGCGGTCCTGGCCTTCCTTGTCCTGCCATTTGCGCGTGCGCAGGCGGCCTTCCACGTAGACCTGCGAGCCCTTCTTCAGATATTCCCCGGCGATCTCGGCGAGGCGCCCGCGGAACACGATGCGGTGCCACTCCGTCTCTTCCTTCTTTTCGCCGCTCGCCTTGTCGGTCCACTGGAACGACGTCGCAAGCGAGGCGTTGGTGATCGCCGCGCCGTCGGGCATGTACTTGGTCTCCGGGTCACGGCCCAGGTTGCCGACCAGAATCACCTTGTTGACTGATGCCATCTCTATCCCTCCCCGGTAAGCAGTTTGCGCACGCTGCCCTCGTCCCATTGTTCCGGCACGACCTTAAGGCGCGCGATGCGCTCGCGCGCGAGCACCTCGGCTTCACGCACGCCGCGCACGGCAGCGAGCGCTTCGCTCAATCCCTCGAGATTCACTCCCGATGCGATGCTAAACGTCATACTCGAAAGGTCGTTGACGAGCGGCGCGGGGCCGCGCATGCCGAGCGCGGTCGCAAGCCAGAGTGCGCATAGTACGGCACAGGTCGTGAATACGGCGGCCGGGCCGTGCTGCTTGGCCATCGAGCCGCCCACCAGTCCGCCGAAGAACACGCCGAGCGTCTGGGTCGTGTTGTATACGCCTATGGCGACGCCCCGGCCGTGCGCAGGCGCCACCCGCGACACGAGCGCCGGCAGCATGGCTTCCAGGACGTTGAAGGCGACGAAGAAGAGCAGCATCAGTACGGCCAGCGTGGCGATCCCCGCGCCGCTCGCTGCGAGCGCCGCCTGGACGACCATCAGGAGAGCGACGCAGCCGACCAGCACCGGTTTCGGCCGGTTTCGGCGGTCGGCATAAAGCACCGCCGGCACCATGAGGGCGAAGGAAGCGAGGATCACCGGCAAATAGAGCTTCCAGTGCTCGGCCAGGGGCAGCCCCGCCGTGACGAGCATCGGCGGGACGACCACGAACATGGCGTAAAGCACGATATGCAGCACAAAGATGCCGGCGTTTAGCCGCAGAAGTTCGGCGTCGAGGCGGAAGGGCTTGCCCCGCGCCGCAGGTTTGTCGATTTGCGCTGCGGCCGGCGGCGGGTCGGGGACGAAGTACTTCACCACCCCGAGCGCCATCAAGGAAAGCACGCCCGTCAGGGTGAAAACGCCCGACATGCCGATGTGCGGATAGAGCACCGGCGCCGCGACGAGCGACACGGCGAACATCAATCCGATCGTGGCGCCGATCATCGCCATGATCTTGGTGCGGTGCTGCTCGCGCGTGAGGTCCGCGGCGAGCGCCATCGCCACCGAATTGATGGCGCCCGCGCCTTGCAGCAGGCGCGCCGCGATCGCGGTCCAGATGTCGTGCGCGACGATGCCGAGAAAGCTGCCCGCGGCAAAGATCAGAAGCCCGACGTAGATGAGGGGCTTTCGTCCCCAGCGATCGGACGCCATGCCGAAAGGGATCTGCAGCAGGCCTTGCGCGAGGCCATAGCCGCCGATGGCGATGCCGACGAGGAAGAGATCGTGGCCGCCCCTCAAGGTTGTCGCATGGATCGAGAAGATGGGCAGGATGAAGAACAGTCCGAGCATGCGCAGCCCATAGACGCCGGCGAGGCTTGCGCCGGCGCGCCATTCGACGGGACTCATCCGATTGCTCTGCACGAGGGAGTACGGCGGAAAAGTGAAGCGCGCTATAGTAGCAAGTTTCGCTTTTTCGCTCGCCCTCCTTGGACTCCATACGCATCCGCGGCGCACGCACGCACAACCTGAAGAACCTTTCGGTTGAGCTGCCGCGCGAGCGGCTCGTCGTCATCACCGGACTTTCCGGCTCCGGCAAGAGCTCGCTCGCCTTCGACACGCTCTATGCCGAGGGGCAGCGCCGCTACGTCGAGTCGCTCTCCGCATATGCGCGGCAGTTCCTGCAGATGATGGAAAAGCCGGACGTCGATCTGATCGAGGGGCTCTCGCCGGCGATCGCCATCGAGCAGAAGACGGCGAGCCACAATCCGCGCTCCACAGTGGGCACCGTCACGGAGATCCATGACTACCTGAGGCTGCTCTTCGCGCGCGTCGGCACGCCCTATTGCCCGGACCACGGCCTCGCGCTGCAGTCGGAGACCGTCGCCGAGATGGTCGACAAGCTGCTCGCTCTGCCGGAGGACACCCGGCTCATGGTGCTCGCGCCGGTCGTGACCGGCCGCAAGGGCGAGCAGGTCGATCTGTTGGAAGAGCTGCGGGCACAAGGCTTCAGCCGCGTGCGCATCGACGGAAAGGTTCACGAGCTCGACGCGGCGCCCCGCCTGAAGAAGAACGTCAAGCACACGGTGGAGGTCGTCGTCGACCGGCTGCGCGCGCGGGCCGATGCCAAGCAGCGCCTCGCCGAGTCGCTCGAGACGGCCCTGCGCCACGCCGATGGCCGCGCGATCGTCATCGAAGGCGAAGGCGCGCGCGAGCACCTCTTCTCGGCGAAATACGCCTGCCCGGTGCCCAGTTGCGAATACGCGCTGCCCGAGCTCGAGCCGCGCCTTTTCTCCTTCAATAATCCGATGGGCGCCTGCCCGCGCTGCGACGGCCTGGGCTCGGTCGAATTCTTCGACACGAAGCGCATCGTCGCCCATCCCAATCTGTCCCTCGCGAGCGGGGCTATCCGCGGCTGGGACCGGCGCAACCACTTCTACTACTCGATGCTGCAATCGCTCGCGAAGCACTATCGCTTCGATATCGAGCAGCCCTGGGAGATGCTCGATGAGCGGGTGCAGAAGGTGATCCTGCACGGCTCCGGCAAGGAAACGGTCGCGTTCCACTATCCGGGCGAGCGCGGCCGCGCGAGCGTCAAGGAGCATGCCTTCGAGGGCGTGGTGCCGAATCTCGAGCGGCGATACCGAGAGACCGACTCGCTCGTCGTCCGGGAAGAGCTCGCGAAGCTGATCAGCCTGCAGGCCTGCCCCGAGTGCGGCGGTGCGCGGCTGCGGCGCGAGGCGCGCCACGTTCGCCTCGCCGACCAGACCCTCTACGACGTCTCGCGCCTGCCGCTTTCCCGTACGCTCGATTTTTTTCGCATCTTGAAGTTGCAGGGCTCGAAGGCCCAGATCGCCGAGCGCATCGTGCGCGAGATCGCCAACCGCCTCGAGTTCCTGGTGAACGTCGGCCTCGACTACCTCTCGCTCGAGCGCTCGGCCGATACGCTCTCGGGCGGCGAAGGCCAGCGCATTCGGCTCGCGAGCCAGATCGGCTCGGGCCTGACCGGCGTCATGTATGTGCTGGACGAGCCTTCCATCGGGCTGCACCAGCGCGACAACTCGCGCCTCATCGCGACGCTCAAGCACCTGCGCGACCTCGGCAATTCGGTGATCGTGGTCGAGCACGACGAAGAAGCCATCCGCTCGGCCGACCATGTGCTCGACATGGGGCCGGGCGCGGGCGAAGCCGGCGGTCAGGTCGTCGCCGAAGGAACCGTCGACGACATCGTTGGCAATCGCGCTTCGCTCACCGGACGCTACCTCGCGCACGAGCTTTCCATTCCGGTGCCGGCGCGACGCCACCGCCCCGCCGAAGCAAAGCTCGTCGTGAGCGGCGCGCGCGGCAATAACCTGAAGGGCGTGGAGCTCAAGCTTCCGCTGGGCCTCCTCGTCTGCGTGACCGGCGTATCCGGCTCGGGCAAGTCGACCCTCATCAACGACACCTTGTATGCCGCGGCGGCGCGGCACATCTTCGGCACGGCCGCCGAGCCCGCCCCGCACGACCACATCAACGGGCTCGAGCAGCTCGATAAGGTGGTGAGCGTCGACCAGAGCCCGATCGGCCGCACGCCGCGCTCGAACCCCGCCACCTATACGGGACTGTTCACGCCCATTCGGGATCTTTTTGCGGGCGTCCCCGAAGCGCGCCAGCGCGGCTATGACGCCGGGCGCTTCTCCTTCAACGTGAAGGGCGGGCGCTGCGAGGCCTGCCAGGGCGACGGGGTCACCAAGGTGGAGATGCACTTCCTCGCCGATATCTATGTGCCGTGCGACGTCTGCCACGGCAAGCGCTACAACCGCGAGACGCTCGAGATCCGCTACAAGGGAAAGAATATCCACGAGGTGCTCGAGATGACCGTCGCGGAAGCGGCCGAGTTTTTCTCGGCCGTGCCGGCCATCGCGCGCAAACTCAAGACCTTCATCGACGTGGGACTCGGCTATGTGCAGCTCGGCCAGTCGGCGACGACGCTCTCCGGCGGCGAGGCGCAGCGCGTGAAGCTCTCCCTCGAGCTTTCCAAGCGAGACACGGGCCGCACGCTGTTCATCCTCGACGAGCCCACCACCGGATTGCACTTCCACGATATCGACTTGCTGCTCACCGTGCTGCACCGGTTGCGCGACCACGGCAACACGGTCGTGGTGATCGAGCACAACCTCGACGTCATCAAGACGGCCGACCATGTGATCGACCTCGGCCCCGAGGGCGGCGATGGCGGCGGCAAGGTCATCGCGCAGGGCACGCCGGAAGACATCGCCCACGCGCCGGCGAGCTTCACCGGCAAGTTCCTCAAGGCGATCCTCGAGCCTCCGCCACGCCGGCGGATGGCGGCGGGCTGAGGCGCGTGGACGCGCGGGAGCTTCTCATCGACAGCTTCCGCGCGGCGCTTTCCGCGGCCGATCCGCTGGCGATAGTCCCGAAGCACCTTCCGAGGCCGCCGCGCGGCCGCACGGTCGTCGTCGGTGCCGGCAAGGCCGCCGCCTCCATGGCGCACGCGGTCGAGACGCACTGGCCGGCGGGTGCTCCGCTCGAAGGCATCGTGATCACGCGCTACGGGCACGGGTTGCCGACGAAGCGCATTCGCGTCGTCGAGGCGGGACACCCGGTTCCCGACGAGCAGGGCGAGCAATCGGCGCGCGAAATCCTCGCCGCCGCGCAATCGCTCGGGCCCGACGACCTGCTCCTGGCGCTCGTGTCGGGCGGCGGCTCCTCGCTCCTCGCCCTGCCCTGCGACGGCATCGCGATGGCGGACCTCAAGGCTGTCACGCGCGACCTGCTCGCGAGCGGCGCGCCCATCCAGGACATGAACACGGTGCGCAAGCACCTCTCGAAGATCCAGGGCGGCCGCCTTGCGGCGGCCACGCGCGCGAAGGTCGTGGCGCTCGTCATTTCCGACGTGACCGGCGACGATCCGACGCACATCGCTTCCGGTCCCTGCGTGGCCGATCCGACGACGTACCAGGACGCGATCGACATCCTCGCGCGTTACGGCGTGAAGGCTCCGGCGAGCATCGCGTCTCACCTGCGCAAGGGCG
>DASQGW010000047.1:0-5027 GCA_035632415.1 Burkholderiales bacterium
CGCGCTCCTGCGCGCTTCGATGCCCGCCATGCGCGAGAAATCCACCAACCTCGGCCGCGAGCTGGAAGTCGTACGGCCTTACCTCGAGATCCTCAAGGTGCGCATGGGGGATCGGCTGCAGCCGCAGGTGACCGTGACCGAGGGGCTCTACTCCGCCGACTTCCCGCCGATGATGCTGCAGTCGCTCGTCGAGAACTCGATCAAGCACGGCCTCGAGCCGAAAGCCGAGGGTGGCTCGCTCATCGTCAGCGCCGAAGTGATCCACGGCAAGCTCGCCGTGACGGTCGCCGACACCGGCGTCGGCTTCGGCAAGGCCGCCACCAACGGCATGGGCACCGGGCTTACCAACATCCGTGAGCGCCTGAAGCTCATCTATGGCGAGGCCGCCGAGCTCAAGATCGCTGACAACACGCCCAGTGGCACGCGCGTGACCATCGTCGTACCCTACAAGGCTACGTAGCCGGTTTCCGGACCAGGAAATAGAACGTGGCGGGCCGCGTTCCCTGCTCCACGATCTGGAACCCCGCAGTGCGCAGCACTTGCTGCCAGTAAGCCTGATCCGGCAGCCGCGTGTGGACCACGAGCGGTCCCCACGCGAACTGCATCCAGTAATCCTTCGCTAGCACCATCATCAGGAACTCGCCGCCCGGCTTGAGGACGCGATACGCCTCGCCGAGCGCAGTCTCGGCGCCTTTGCGTCCGAGATGATCGATGGCGTAAGAGCTGACGATGCCGTCGAAGCTCGCCGACGGAAACGGCAGCTTCCGCATGTCGGCGGCCTGGATCGCTGTACGGTCGGCCACCCCGGCGGCAGCGAAGTTCGAGCGCAGCCTCTGCTCGCCGGCGTCGACGAGGTCGCCCTTGGTTTCGAAATGTTCCGCGTAGGAAGCGCCGAAGCTGTCGAGAGCCAGGAGCGTCGTCTTCGGCCGTGCCTCAAGGACCATGAGCGACGAGCGCCCGGAGCCCGCACCGAGATCGAGGACTCTCCCGGCACCCGACGCGAGGAACGCCTGCGTCGGCAGAGTCAGCCGCTCGTTGACGCCGACGGCGGCGTAGGCCACCACGAACGCGGCGACCGACCAGGCTGCCACGACGGCGATCGCGCCGGCCAGGAGCTTCGGCCACTTCTTTTTCCAGGCCAGCACGAGCAGCGGCGCGAGCACGGCCGTGATGACGAGGTGCCCGTAGGTCAGGTACCAGGGGTAGGCGAAATCGACGTGGCCCTGCATCGTTGATGCGAGTCTAGTACGCTACAAGCGATATGCCCCGGGCCGTACTCGCCGACGACGAAGCCTTGATGCGCGAACAGCTGCGCGCGCGCCTCGAAGAGCTGTGGCCGGAGCTCGAGATAGTCTCCGAAGCGAAGAACGGCGAGGAAGCGATAGAGCAGGTCGAAGCGCACCGCCCGGAAATTGTCTTCCTCGACATCCGCATGCCGGTGAAGACCGGCGTCCAGGCGGCCCGCGAGATTTCGCGCCTCGAGGGTCGGCTGCCGGAGATCGTCTTCGTCACGGCGTACGACCAGTACGCGATCGACGCCTTCCAGCAGGGCGTGATCGACTACGTGCTGAAGCCCGCCGAGCGCGAGCGGCTCGCGGTGACAGTCGAGCGGCTGAAGAAGCGCCTAGCGGCGCCGGCAGCCTCGTCCGACACGCTGCAGCAGGCGCTGGCGCGGCTCGCCGAGAAGCTCGACCCGCCGCAGCGGCTGAGATGGATCCAGGCCTCCGTCGGCAGCCAGATCCAGATGATTCCGATCGACGAGGTGCTTTTCTTCGTCTCCGACGAGAAGTACACGCGGGTGCAGACCGCGCAGCAGGAAGCGCTCATCCGGAAACCGATCAAGGAATTGATCGCCGAGCTCGATCCGGCGCAGTTCTGGCAGATCCACCGCTCCACGCTCATCAACGCCCGCGCCATCGCCGGCATCGTGCGCGACGAGCGCGGCCGCCAGCTCGTCGCGATCAAAGGACGCCCGGAGAAGCTGGAAGTCAGCAGGAGCTACGCGCACTTGTTCAAAGGCATGTGACCCGGGCGGGCGGCCTCACCCTGATGTTCGTCGCGCCGGTGCTCTGGAGCACCGCGGGCGTCGTCACGCGCCATATCGAGCGCGCCACGCCGTTCGAGCTGGTCTTCTGGCGCAGCTTTTTCGCTTTTGCCTTCGTCGCGCTCGCGCTATTGGCGCTGCGCCGCAATCCGCTGAAGCTGGGCTGGGCTGGAGTCATCTCGGGCGCGCTCTGGGCGGTGATGTTCACCGCCTTCATGATCGCCCTCACGCTTACGAGCACCGCCAATACGCTCGTCGTGATGAGCGTCTCGCCGCTCCTCACCGCGCTCCTTGCGCGAGCGTTCCTGAGCGATCCGGTGCCCGTCGGCACCTGGATCGCGGTCGCTGCCGCCGCAGTCGCGATCGCCTGGATGTTCGGCAGCGACCTCCATGCGCATACGGCGCGCGACCTCACGGGAATGATGATCGCCCTCTCCATTCCCGTCGCCTCGGCGTTCAACGTCATCGTGCTTCGCTCGGCAAAGGCGGACATCGACCTGCGTCCCGCCGTGATGCTCGGCGGCGCGATCTCCTGCCTGATCGCAATGCCGCTTGCGCTTCCGCTCCAGGCGACGCCGAAGGACGTGGCGCTGCTTGCCTTCCTCGGCGTCTTTCAGCTCGGGCTGCCGTGCATGCTGCTCGTCATGGCGAGCCGGGTGCTGCTCGCGCCGGAGATCGCCCTCATCGGCCTGCTCGAGGTCGTGCTCGGCCCGCTCTGGGCCTGGCTTGGCGCAGACGAGGTGCCCGCGCGCGCGACCCTCTCGGGCGGCGCGATTCTCATCGCCGCCCTTGTCGTCAACGAGGTCGCGACCTTCCGGCGAGTGAGGGCTGCAAAGGTGGCCGCGACCTAAAGCCGCTGCAGGTTCTTCTCGGCCCCGGCATAGAGCACATCGCGCATCGCCTTCGCGGCCTGCGCATGGAAGGCCACGGCGACCGGGTCGAAGTCGCGCGCAGGCACCGGCGTGCGTGCGAAGTTGCCGTAGCGATCCTCGCCGCGCACGAGCGCGGCGCAATCCCAGCTGCCGACGACCTGCTGGGTCTGCGGCGGCATGAAGTGCATCGAGACGCCGATGCGCCGGTCGCCGGACAGGTTCGGGCCCGAGCCGTGCGCGAGGCAGTAGTTGTGGATCGACATCTCGCCCGCCTTGAGCGGCATGCTGACCGCCCGCGATTCGTCGATTTCCTTGATTGCCTGGCCGCGCGTGAGCATGTTGTCCTCGTGGTACGTGTCCTCGTGCTCGAGCGTGCGTCCGACGTGCGATCCGGGCAGCACGCTCATGCAGCCCGCCTCGACGCTCGCCTCCGATAGGGCGAACCAGGCGGTGACGACATTGCGCGAGGAAAGACCCCAATAGGTGTTGTCCTGGTGCCAGGAGACGAAGCTCTTCGAGCCCGCGTCCTTGATCCAGAAGATCGTGCTCCAGCAGAGGATGTCCGGTCCGATGAGCTGCTCGATCGGATCGAGCACGCGCCGGTCGCGGATCAGGTCGTCGAGCCACTTGAAGAGGAGAAAGGCGCGGCTGCGTTGCGCCGCCTGGAGCTTCCCGCCCTGCGTTGCTTCGAACGCCTCGAGCTGCTTGCGCAGGCCTCGCGCCTCCGCGGCAGGCATGACCGGCACGGGGCAGATGTAGCCGTCACGCTGGTATTGGGTGATCTGCTCGGCCGAAAGCGCCATAGGAAGCTCCGCCGTTCCGCTAGGCCGCCGCGTACCACAGCACCGCGATGAAATGGCATGCGGTGCCTGCGACCACAAACAAGTGCCACACAAAGTGAAAGTACTTGATTCGTTCGGCCATGAAAAACACCGCGCCCGCCGTGTACGCAATGCCGCCCGCGACAAGCCAGAAAAGGCCCCAGGTCGGGACAAGGGTCCATACCGTCTTGGCCGCGATGAGGACCAGCCAGCCCATAGCAAGATAGACCCAGGTCGACAGTGTCGTGTAACGAACGCCGCCGAGCGCCTTCAACACCATGCCAACGACCGCAAAGCCCCACACGAGGCCGAACAGCGTCCAGCCCCAACTCCCGCGAAGTACGCCGAGCGTAAATGGCGTGTAGGTACCGGCGATGAGGAGATAGATCGCCGCGTGATCGAGGATCTGGAACACGCGCTTCGCGCGGCATGTCGGCAGGGCGTGAAAGAGCGTGGACGTGAGGTAGAGCAGCACCATCGTGGTCGCGAACACGCTTGCCCCCACGATTCCCGCCGCGTCGCCCCGGCGGGATGCAGCCGTGACAAGGATCGGGAAGGCCGCCAACGTCGCCAGCAAGCCAAGGCCATGGCTCACGCTGTTCGCGATTTCCTCTCCGAGGGACTGCGGTCGCTCCTGAAATGCCAGTGCGCCTACCATCGCGGCCTCTCTACGTCACGCACAGCAGTCCTTTTGCAGTTGAACGGGCGGACACTTCACGCTGCCAAAAGAACAGAAGACGCAGCAATCCCCAGGTAAGGGTCGTAGCCGCTTGTGACAACCTTTGCACTCGTAGAAAAACGTGCACGCATCGGTCGGCATTACCTCTTCCGCGGTGGCACCGCATTCCGGGCAGGTGATGGTCGATTGGAGTATCGGGTTCACGGGTTTTCCTGGGCCGCATCTTGCCGTGTCTGCGCCGATGCGTCGGGTCGAGCCGCAGGTTACACCTCGCTTCGCGAGACGTTTGTCTGCGGTCCGTCAAAGCCGTGCCAGCGTGTGAACGCGTCCAATGGCTCGCGCGGCATCCCCAGGTGATTTACTGCAGCCTCCTCGTCGGCATAACCAAGGGACATCCCGCAGGCCACCGCTTCCTGGGGCGCGAGGGCAAGGTGCTTTGCGATTATGGACTGGAACCGCGCGAACGACACCTGTGGGCAGGTCGCCAACCCCCGCGCATGGGCGGCCAGCATCACGTTCTGGATGAACAAACCAAAATCGAGCCAACTATGCTTCGTCAATGCAGAATCGATGGTGAAGATCAGGCCGACTGGCGCATCGAAGAACAAGAA
>DASQGW010000048.1:0-15063 GCA_035632415.1 Burkholderiales bacterium
GGACGCTATCGATCGCCGGGCAGGATCTTCGTCGAGGGAGACGCCTCATCCGCTTCCTACTTCCTCGCGGCGGGCGCTCTCGGCGGCGGACCGGTCCGCGTCGAAGGCGTCGGCCGCGGCAGCATCCAGGGTGATGTGCGCTTTGGCGAAGTGCTGCAGAAGATGGGCGCCGAAGTCACGATGGACGACGGGTGGATCGAATCGCGCGCGAGCGGCAAGCTCCGCGCGGTCGACATGGATCTCAACCACATCCCGGACGCAGCTATGACTGCTGGCGTGCTCGCTCTCTTCGCTGATGGGCCGAGCACGCTGCGCAACATCGCGAGCTGGCGCGTGAAGGAGACCGACCGTCTCGCGGCCATGGCGACCGAGTTGCGCAAGCTGGGCGCGGCGGTGGAGGAGGGAGCCGACTACCTGCGCATTACGCCGGGCCCGCTGAAAGCCGGAGTGGAAATCGATACGTACGACGACCATCGCATGGCGATGAGCTTCTCGCTCGTTGCGGTCGGCGGCGTGCCGGTGAAGATCAAGGATCCAGGGTGCGTGGCCAAGACCTTCCCTGAATACTTCGAAGCCTTGCAGGCCATCGTGCAATGACCGACATCAGGATGTCCTCCGGCGGATGAAGGCGCCCGTCATAGCGATCGACGGCCCCTCGGCCTCGGGCAAAGGCACGATCGCAAGCCGAGTCGCTAAGCGCCTGGGCTTGCACTACCTCGAGAGCGGTGCGCTCTACCGTCTAATGGCGCTGCTCTCCCTGAGGGAGGGCACCGTTGACGAGAAGCAGCTCGCGCGGCTCGCGGAAGAGATGGATGTCGTCTTCGAAGACGGGGAAATCGTGCTTGGCGACGAGGCGGTGACCGAGAAGATCCGCAGCGAGCCGGTCGGAAACCGGGCCTCCGAGATCGCACCGATGCCGCAGCTGCGCCGAGCGCTGCTCAAGCGGCAAAGGGCCTTCCGGAGGCCTCCCGGACTGGTCGCGGATGGGCGGGATATGGGGACCGTCGTCTTCCCGGACGCAGAGCTCAAGGTCTTCTTGACAGCGACCCCCGAGATTAGGGCCGAACGGCGCTATAAGCAGTTGATAGAAAAAGGAATCGATGCTAATCTTCGCGCCCTTTCCCGGGATCTTAGGGACCGAGACGAGCGCGACGCCAAGCGGGCGGTCGCGCCGCTCGCTCCCGCGCCGGATTCGCAAGTGCTCGATTCCTCGGCACTTTCGATCGACGAAGTAGTGGAGCGCATCGTCGCCTGGTGCAGGGAAAGGAAATTGGGTGGGTCGGCCAGAAGCTGACCCGTGTGTTCAACGTGACCCGTCGCCTTCTCCTCATGGAAGGTGCGGATAGGAAAAGGGTTTTTCTTAATGGCTAGCATTTCCCCAGCACCGCAATCCCAGAAGTCGAAATCCGCTCAACCCTCGGGCGGCGAGTCCTTCGCCGCGCTCTTCGAGGAAAGCCTCAACCGGAAGGAGATGCGCGTCGGCGAGGTGATCACCGCCGAAGTCCTCTCGGTCGACGACAACTGGGTCGTGGTGAACGCGGGGCTCAAGTCCGAAAGCATCATCCCGGCCGAGGAGTTCAAGAACGACGCCGGCCAGGTGGACGTGAAGCCCGGAGATTTCGTGAGCGTCTCGATCGAGGCGCTGGAAGACGGTTTTGGCGCCACGCGGCTTTCGCGCGACAAGGCGAAGCGCATGGCGGCCTGGCTCGAGCTCGAGAAGGCGCTCGGCGACGGCGAGAAGGTGAAGGGCGTCATTACCGGCAAGGTGAAGGGCGGCCTCACCGTCATGACGAAGGGCATCCGTGCGTTCCTGCCGGGCTCGCTCGTCGATCTTCGTCCGGTGAAGGATACGACGCCGTACGAAGGCAAGGAGATGGATTTCAAGGTCATCAAGCTCGACCGCAAGCGGAACAACGTCGTCGTTTCGCGCCGCGCCGTGCTCGAGGAGACCGCGGGCGCCGAGCGCGAGCAGCTCCTCGCCTCTCTGCAGGAAGGCGCCACGGTCAAGGGCATCGTCAAGAACATCACCGACTACGGCGCGTTCGTCGACCTCGGCGGCATCGACGGGCTGCTCCACATCACCGATCTCGCCTGGCGGCGCGTGAAGCATCCGTCCGAGGTGCTGAACGTCGGCGACGAGGTGACCGCGAAGGTCCTGAAGTTCGACGCGGAAAAGAACCGCGTCTCGCTCGGCTTGAAGCAGCTCGGCGAAGATCCCTGGGTCGGCATCGCGCGCCGCTACCCGCAGGGCACGCGCCTCTTCGGCAAGGTCACGAACCTCACCGACTACGGCGCCTTCGTCGAAGTGGAGTCGGGGATCGAAGGCCTGGTGCACGTTTCCGAGATGGACTGGACCAACAAGAACGTCCACCCCTCGAAGGTGGTGCAGGTGGGCGACGAGGTGGAGGTGATGATCCTCGAGATCGACGAGGAGCGCCGCCGCATCTCGCTCGGCATGAAGCAGTGCATGCCGAACCCGTGGGAAGACTTCGCCCGCGAATACAAGAAGGGCGACAAGGTCAAAGGCCAGATCAAGTCGATCACCGATTTCGGCGTGTTCGTCGGCCTGCCGGGCGGCATCGACGGCCTCGTGCACCTCTCCGACCTCTCCTGGAACACGGCGGGCGAGGAAGCGGTCAAGAATTTCAAGAAGGGCGAAGACCTCGAGGCCGTGGTGCTCTCGATCGACGTCGAGCGCGAGCGCATCTCGCTCGGCGTGAAGCAGCTCGAAGGCGATCCGTTCACCAACTTCATCGCGAGCCACGAGAAGAACAGCGTGGTCTCCGGCACGGTGAAGTCGGTCGACGCCAAGGGCGCGGTGGTCGACATCGGCGGCGTCGAAGGCTACCTGCGCGCTTCCGAGTTCGCGCGCGACCGGGTGGATGATCTCGCGAAGCACCTTAAAGAGGGCGACACGGTGCAGGCGATGATCATCAACGTCGATCGCAAGAACCGCTCGATCAACCTCTCCGTCAAGGCGAAAGACCTTTCGGAGGAGACCGAGGCGATGAAGCAGCTGCGCACCGAGAACGCGGCGGCGAGCGCCGGGGCCACCAACCTCGGAGCGCTGCTGCGCGCGAAGCTCGACAAGGGCGGCTCGGAGAAATAAGGGGCCACGTACCAGGGGGGATGGTTCGATGACCAAGTCGGAACTGATCGCGCGCCTCGCCCAGCGCTACCCGCAGCTGGTGGCGAAGGACGCCGAGTACGCGGTGAAGATGATCCTCGACGCGATGACGCACAGCCTGCTCGGCGGCCACCGCATCGAGATCCGCGGCTTCGGCAGCTTCGGCCTCAACTACCGGCCGCCGCGCACCGGCCGCAATCCCAAGTCGGGCGAGAAGGTGCACGTGCCGGAGAAGTACGTGCCTCACTTCAAGGCCGGCAAGGAGCTGCGCGAGCGCGTCGACGGTGCGGAGGGCGATGCCTCGGCCCCACCGCAGGAGCGGGCTTCGCAGCCTGTGAGATAAAGGCCCCCGGGTGCGTATCGTCGCCTGGGCGATCCGCCTCATCGTCTTTCTCCTGCTGGTCGCGTTTGCCGCAAAGAACGCGGATCCGGTCACGCTGCGCTTCTACTTCGATCTCGCCTGGCAGGCGCCGCTCATCGTCGTGCTCTTCGTGTTCTTCGCCGCCGGCGCGCTCTTCGGCGTCCTCGCGCTCGTCGTGCCGCTGCTTCGCCAGCGGCGCGAGATCGCCAGCCTGCGCAGGCGCATGCCGCCGGAGGAGCCGGGGCATCCCCCGGTTCCCGAGCTCTAGATGTTCGACCTCGAGACGGTGCAGCTCTGGTGGCTGATCGGCTTCGCCATCTTCTTCGTGCTCGGCTGGCTCGCCGCGCGGGTCGACATCCGCCAGGTGGTGCACGAATCACGCGCGCTGCCGCGCTCGTACTTCAAGGGGCTCAACTTCCTCCTGAACGAGCAGCCCGACAAGGCAATCGAGGCCTTCATCGAGGTGGTCAAGGTCGATCCCGAGACGATCGAGCTCCATTTCGCGCTCGGCAGCCTCTTTCGGCGGCGCGGGGAGTATGACCGCGCCATCCGCATGCACCAGAACCTGCTCGAGCGCGCCGACCTCGCGGAGGACCAGCGCGTGATCGCGCTCGCCGAACTGGGCCAGGATTATCTGAAGGCGGGGATCCTCGATCGTGCCGAGGAAGTGTTCAAGAAGCTGGAGAAGAGCCCGCAGGCCGCCGCCGCCCGCGCCCATCTGCTCGAAATCTACGAGCAGGAAAAGGACTGGAACCGCGCGATCGACATGCAGCGCAGCCTCGACGCCGACCCGCGCGAGCTCGCGCAGTACTACTGCGAGCTGGCGGCCTCGGAGGCCGCGCAGTCGCGGCCCGATGCCGCGCGCAAGCACCTCGAAGCCGCGCTCGACGCGAACCGCAAATGCGTGCGCGCGAGCCTCCAGCTCGGCGATCTCGAGAAAGCCGCCGGCCGGCTCGACCCGGCGATCGAGCACTGGAAGAGGATCGAGTCGCAGAACCCGGCGTACCTCGCGCTCGCCGCGCCGCGCCTTTATGAGACCTACCGCGACGCGGGTCGCGCCGAGGACGGGCTGCGCCTGCTCGCCGACTACCTCGAGCGCTATCCGTCGCTCGATCTCCTCGACATCGTCTTCCAGCAGACGCTGGAGGCGAAGGGGCACGAAGAGGCCTACAAGCTGATGCGCGACGAGCTGCGGAGGAATCCCACGCTCCTCGGCCTCGATCGCTGGCTGGAGGCGCAGGTCATCGCCGCCCCGACGCCCGACAAGCGCCGCGACCTGGAGCTCGTGCGCAACCTCGTGCACGGCCATGTGCGGCGGCTTGCCCGCTATCGCTGCGAAACCTGCGGCTTCAAGGCGCGCCAGTTCTACTGGCGCTGCCCCGGCTGCGGCGGCTGGGAGACTTATCCGCCGCGCCGTACCGAGGAATTCGAGCTTACGCCATGAACATCACCGTCATCGGAACCGGCTATGTCGGCCTCGTCACGGGCGCCTGCCTCGCGGACGCGGGCAACAACGTCTTCTGCCTCGATCTCGACGAGAGCAAGATCGCGCGCCTGAACCGCGGCGAGATCCCGATCTTCGAGCCGGGCCTCGAGCCGATCGTCAGGCGAAACGAGGCCGCCGGGCGCCTGCGCTTCTCGACCGACGTGCCGGCGAGCGTGGCGCACGGCGAGCTTCAGCTTATCGCGGTGGGCACGCCGCCGGGCGAGGACGGCTCGGCCGATCTCCAGCACGTCATCGCCGCGGCACGCTCCATCGGCCGCTACATGGAGGGCTACAAGGTCGTGGTGACGAAGTCGACCGTGCCGGTGGGCACCGCCGACAAGGTGAAGCACGCCATCATCGAGGAGCAGAAGAAGCGGCACATCGGCAACGATTTCACCGTCGTGTCGAACCCGGAGTTCCTCAAGGAAGGCGCGGCCGTCGAGGACTTCATGCGGCCCGACCGCATCGTCGTCGGCGCGGAGGACCCGCGGGCCATCGCGATGCTGAGGAGCCTCTACGCGCCGTTCCAGAGGAACCGCGAGCGCGTGATTGTAATGAGCGTGCGCTCGGCCGAGCTCACCAAGTACGCAGCGAACGCCATGCTCGCGACCCGCATCTCGTTCATGAACGAGATCGCCAACCTCGCCGAGGCGATCGGCGCCGACATCGAGGAAGTGCGCCGCGGCATCGGCTCCGATCCGCGCATCGGCTACCAGTTCCTCTATCCCGGGGTCGGCTTCGGCGGCTCGTGCTTCCCGAAGGACGTGAAGGCGTTGCAGCGCACGGCCCGGGACGCCGGCAGGCCGCTTCGCGTGGTGAACGCCGTGGAGGAGGTGAACGAAGCCCAGAAGCATGTGCTCGGCTTCAAGATCCGCGAGCGCTTCCAGAACCAGCTGCGCGGGAAGATCATCGCGCTGTGGGGAATCGCGTTCAAGGCCAACACCGACGACATGCGCGAAGCGCCAAGCCTTGCCCTGATCGACGACCTGGTGGCTGCAGGCGCCAAGGTGCGCGCCTATGACCCGGCGGCAGGCGCCGAGGCGAAGAAGGTCTTCGCCGAAAGCGCGGGCGTCACGATCGTTGCGCACGCGATGGACGCGCTGGAAGGCGCGGACGTGCTCGCCATCGTCACCGAGTGGCAGGAGTTCCGCAGCCCCGACTTCGCCGCCATCAGAAAGGCGCTCAAGACGCCGGCAATCTTCGATGGCCGCAACCTGTACGACCCCGCCGCCTTGCGCGCCCAGGGCCTCGAGTACTACCCGATCGGCAGGAAGCAGTGAATACGTCCACGGCCCGCGTGCTGGTGGTCGGCGATGTGATGCTCGACCGCTACTGGTACGGCGATGTCTCGCGCATCTCGCCGGAGGCGCCGGTGCCCGTGGTGCTGGTGAATGAGAAGAAGGAAGACCTGCGCCTCGGCGGCGCCGCCAACGTGGCCCATAACTGCGCGGCGCTCCGCGCGCAAACGACGCTGCTTTCGGTCGTAGGCAACGATGATGCCGGGCGAACGCTTGAGCGGCTGCTCAAGAAGAACGGCGTGAATGCGCAACTGCACCGCGACCGCTCGATCCGCACCACGGAAAAACTGCGAGTGATCGGCCGGCAGCAGCAGCTGCTGCGCATGGATTTCGAGCGCACGCCCTCGCGCGAGGTCCTCGCGTCCAAGCTGAGCCAGTACAAGGAGGCGCTGCCCGGCTGCGACGTCGTCATCCTGTCCGATTACGGCAAGGGCGGCATGACCCACATCGGCCAGATGATCCAGCTCGCGCGGCGCGCGAAGAAGCGCGTGCTGGTCGATCCCAAAGGCGACGACTACTCGCGCTACAAGGGCGCTTCGGTCATCACGCCGAACCGGACGGAGCTCCGGGAAGTGGTCGGCACATGGAAGGATGAAGCCGATTTTTCGCGGCGTGCGGAAAACCTGCGGCGACAGCTCGGCCTCGAAGCGTTGCTCGTCACGCGAGGCGAGGAGGGCATGACGCTTTTCCGCGCCGGGCGCAAGATGCACATCAAGACCGAGGCGCGCGAGGTGTTCGATGTCACCGGCGCGGGCGACACCGTCATCGCCGCGCTCGCCGTGATGCTCGCCGCCGGCGCCAAGCTCGAGGCTGCGGTGAAGGTGGCAAATCGTGCCGCCGGCGTCGTCGTCGGCAAGCTCGGTACCGCCGTGGCCGAATACCGAGAAGTGTTCCCATGACCTACTACATCGTCACCGGCGCGGCCGGCTTCATCGGCTCGAAGCTCGTCGAAGGCCTGAACCGCCGCGGCATCACCGAGATCATTGCCGTCGACAACCTGGCGCAGGCCGACAAGTTCAAGAACCTCGCCGGTTGCGAGATCGCCGATTACATCGACCAGGCCGAGCTGCCGGCGCGCCTGGAGCTCCTCGAAGGCTCGGTCGAGGCCGTGCTCCACCAGGGCGCCTGCTCCGACACCATGGAGACCGACGGGCGCTACATGATGGAGAACAACTACGCCTATTCGCGCCGGCTGCTCGAATGGTGCCAGGACGAGGAGGTGCCGTTCCTCTATGCCTCGTCGGCGGCGGTCTATGGCCGCGGGCCGGACTATCGCGAAGAGCGCGCCTGCGAGCGGCCGCTCAACATCTACGGCTACTCGAAGTTCCTGTTCGATCAGCTGGTGCGCGCTCGCCTTGCCGAAGCGACGGCGCAGATCGCGGGACTGCGCTACTTCAATGTCTACGGACCGAACGAGACGCACAAGGGCCGCATGGCCTCGGTGGCATTGCACGCCTACCAGCAGCTGCATTCCGAGGGCAAGGTCAAGCTCTTCGTCGGCTCCGACGGCTACCGCGACGGCGAGCAGCGCCGCGACTTCATCTACGTCGACGACTGCGTGGCGGTGAACCTCTGGTTCCTCGAGCGGCGCAGCGTGTCCGGCGTCTTCAATTGCGGCACGGGGCGCGCGCAGACTTTCAATCGCGTGGCCGTCGCGGTCATCAACTCGGTGCACGGGACGCAAGCCACGCTGCAGGATCTGGTCGGCAAGGGCCTGATCGAATACATCCCGTTCCCTCCGGCCCTCGTCGGCAAGTACCAGAGCTTCACCGAGGCGGACCTCACACGGCTGCGTGCCGCCGGCTATCCGGGCGAGTTCGCGACGGTAGAGCAGGGCGTCTGCGCGTACGTCAAGCAACTCCAAAGCCAGTGAAGAAAACGCTCGAAGACTTCATCGGAAATACGCCGCTCGTGCGCCTGCAGCGGCTGCCCGGCGCCGAGAACGCCAGGAACAGGAACGTGATCCTTGCCAAGCTCGAAGGCAACAACCCGGCGGGCTCGGTCAAGGATCGTCCGGCGATCTCGATGATCCGCCACGCGGAACGCCGCGGACGGATCAAGCCCGGCGACACGCTGATCGAGCCGACCTCCGGCAACACCGGCATCGCGCTCGCCATGGCGGCCGCCACGCGCGGCTACCGGATGGTCCTCATCATGCCCGAGCACCTCTCGGTGGAGCGCCGCCAGACGGCGCGGGCGTTCGGCGCCGAGATCATGCTGACCCCGAAGAAAGGCGGCATGGAAGGCGCGCGCGATCTCGCCGAGCGCATGGTTCGCGAGGGCAAGGGCACGATGCTCGACCAGTTCGCGAATCCCGATAACCCGCTCGCCCACTACGAGGCGACCGGCGAGGAGCTCTGGCGCGACACCAAGGGGAAGATCACGCACCTCGTCTCGAGCATGGGCACGACCGGCACCATCATGGGCTGCTCCAAGTTCCTCAAGGAGAAGAACCCGAAGATCCAGATCATCGGCTGCCAGCCCGAGGAAGGCTCGCAGATCCCGGGCATCCGCAAGTGGCCCGAGGCCTACATGCCGAAGATCTTCGACCGCAAGCGCGTCGACCGGATCGAGCCGGTGAGCCAGGCGGAAGCCGAAGAGATGACGCGCCGCCTCGCGCGCGAGGAAGGCATCTTCGCCGGCATCTCGTCCGGCGGCGCCATGCACGTGGCGCTGCGCGTCTCGAAGGAACTGAAGAACGCGGTGATCGTCAGCATCGTGTGCGATCGCGGCGACCGTTACCTCACCACCGGCGTCTTTCCCGACTAAAAAGGGGTCAGAGCAATTTTCCTGTTACAAACCGTTCGCGCAGTTGTTACCGGAAAATTGCTCTGACCCCTTTTCCATGACTCCCGTCCTCGCCTTCGACATCGAGACCGTTCCCGACTGCGCGGGTATCCGGAAGCTCTACAACCTGCCCGAAGACCTGCCCGACGCGGAGGTCGCCGAGGTCGCGTTCCAGAAGCGCCGGGCGGTCAGCAACAATGACTTCCTGCCGCCGCACCTGCAGCGGGTGGTGGTCATCTCGTGCGTGCTGCGCCACGACGACGAGGTGTGGATTTTCTCCATCGGCGAGCCCGATGCGACCGAAGCCGGCGCGATCCAGCGCTTCTTCGACGGCCTTGCCAAGTACACGCCGCAGATCGTGTCGTGGAACGGCCGCAACTTCGACTTGCCGGTGCTCGTCGCGCGTGGCCTCATCCACGGCGTCACGGCCGCATGCTTCTGGGACACCGGCCAGGACAACAAGGATGCCAAGTGGTCGAATTACATCAACCGCTTCCATGACCGGCACCTGGACCTCATGGATGTGCTCTCGCTCTACGGCAGCCGCGGCTCGCCGCTCGACGAGCTGGCGCGGCTCTCGGGCTTCCCCGGCAAGCTCGGCGTCGGCGGCGGCGGCGTATGGGACGCCTACCGGCGCGGCGAGCTCGGCCCGATCCGCGACTACTGCGAGACCGACTGCGCCAACACCTATCTTCTCTACCTTCGCTTCCAGGTGATGCGCTGCGCCCTCTCGCGCGAGCAGTACGACCGCGAGACGGGGCTGCTGCGCGCTTTCATGGAGAAGCAGAACCAGCCGCACTGGCGGGAATTCCTGTCCCTCTGGAAGAACTGATCCTCGACATCGAGGGCCTCGACGCCGAGGGTCGCGGCGTCGCGCGCGAGCCCGACGGCAAGGTGGTCTTCGTCGAAGGCGCGCTCCCCGGGGAGCGCGCGGCCGTGCGGATCATGACGGGCGGCAGGCGCTTCGACCTCGGTCGCGCCGAGCGCCTGCTCAGCGAGTCGCCCGGCCGCCGGACGCCGCGCTGCCCGCACTTCGGCGTCTGCGGCGGCTGCGCCACCCAGCACGCCGACCTCGCCACGCAGATGGCGGCGAAAGAGGACTGGCTGCTGCAGAACCTGAAACGCATCGGCAGCGTCGAGCCCGCCCGGGTGCTGCCGATGATCAACGGCGAGGAATGGGGCTACCGGCACCGCGCGCGCCTGTCGGTGCGCAATGTCCAGAAGAAGGGCGTGATGGTCGGCTTCCGCGAGCGCCGCTCGACCTACGTGGCCGACATGCACGAGTGCCCGGTGCTGCCGCAGCGCATCTCGCGGCTGATCGACCCGCTGCGGGCCCTGATCGCACGGCTCTCGGTCCACAGCCGCCTGCCGCAGGTCGAGGTCGCCGTGGGCGACAACGCGGCAGCGCTCGTGCTGCGCCACCTCGAGCCGCTCACCGACGAAGACCTCCTGCACCTGCGCGCATTCGCCCGCGAGCACGGCATCCACCTCTGGCTGCAGCCCGGTGGGCCCGAGACGGCAAGGCCCTTCGAGCCGGCGCAGAGCGAGCTCTGGTACGAGCTGCCCGAGTTTGGCGTGAGGATGCGCTTTCGTCCGACCGACTTCACGCAGGTGAATCATGCCGTGAACCGCCTGCTGGTCTCGCGGGCGATCGAGCTGCTGGATCCGCAACCTGGCGAGCGCATCGCCGATCTTTTCTGCGGCCTGGGCAACTTCTCGCTGCCGCTCGCGCGACGCGGCGCGCAGGTGATCGGTTTCGAAGGGAGCGCGGAGCTGGTGCAGCGCGCGCGCGAGAACGCCGCGGCGAACGGCCTCGTGGCGCAATTCGAGGTGATGGATTTGTTCTCGCCCAACCTCGCACCCTATGGCCGATTCGACAAGATCCTGATCGATCCGCCGCGGCAAGGCGCGATTGAAATAGTGAAATCGCCGCTCGACGCGCCGCGGATTGTCTATGTGTCGTGCGATCCGGCGACGCTCGCGCGCGATGCAGGTGTATTAGTTCACACGCAGGGCTATCGGCTCGCCGCCGCCGGCGTCGTCAACATGTTCCCGCACACGGCGCACGTCGAGAGCATTACACTCCTCGACCGAGGAGGAAGCACGTGAAACCAGGAATCGTAGTGCTCTGTGCGGCTTTCTGCGCCTCGACGGCGCTCGCCGCCCCCAAGGTCGAAAGCGTCTCGGTCGAGCCCCCGCAGCCCAAGTTCACCGGCGACAAGCCGCCCGAGGTCGAGGTCATGGTGAGCGTGTCGCGCACGAAGTTCGACAAGGCGGGTTGCGACGCCCGCGTCGAATTCGGCGACGGCGAAGGACGCACGCTCGACTTCGATGTCGCCTCGAAACGCAATGTCCATCACACCTACAAGAAGGGCGGCAGCTACACCGTAGTCGCGAAGGGCAGCGGCAAGCGGCCGTGCGAAGGCATGCAGCAGATGCCGCTCGTCGTGCAGGGTCCCCCGCCCCCGCCGAAGAAGGCCGAGCCGAAGAAGGCCGAGAAGAAGGCCCCGGCCAAGAAAGCGCCCGCCAAGAAAAAGGCGCCCGCCAAGAAGAAGGCGCCCGCCAAGAAGAAGGCGGAGGCCAAGAAGGCGCCGGCGAAGAAAGCACCCGCCAAGAAGAAGGACGACACCACGAAATGAAAAAGGGCGCCTCGGCGCCCTTTTTTGAGCCGGTTCTCTTACTCCCGGCTGCCGCCGAAGATGCCGAGCAGCTGCAGCAGGCTCGTGAAGAGGTTATAGAGGGCGATATAGAGCGAGAGCGTGGCCGAGATGTAATTCGTCTCGCCGCCGCGCACGATCTGGTTCACCTGCCAGAGGATCACGAGCGAGCTGAAGATGACGAACGCCCCGAGGAGCGCGAGGTAGACCACCGGGCTGTGGAAGAAGATGTTCGCCACCACGGCGAGCATGATCACGATCGCGCCGACCGTCAGGAAGTTGCCCATCGCGCCGAAGTCGCGCTTCGAGGTGGTGGCCACGCCAGCCAGGCCGAAGAACGTCACCGCCGTGCCGCCGGCCGCCATCGCCACGAGCTGCACGCCATTCGAGAGCCCGAGCACCGCGTGGAGCAGAGGCCCGAGCAGCAGGCCCATGAACGCCGTGAAGCCGAGCAGCAGCCCGACGCCTAGCCCGCTCGCCTTGTTCTTCTCGATCGCGAAGATCCAGCCGTAGAAGATGCCGAGCATGGCGAAGGAGAAAAGGATCGGGCTCGCGTGCAGGAACGAAAGGTCCAGGTTGGCGCCGACGATGGCGCCGATAGCGGTCGGCACGAGGCTCGCCGCGAGCAGCAGATACGTATTGCGCAGGACCTTGCGACCGGCTGTCGTGGCCGCAACGTCGTACGTGGGTTCGTACACGCGACCAGTGGTCTGGTCGTCAGTGCGTACAGGCTTGAGTTCCATCTATCCTCCGTGGTTGTATATCTAAGACTACCAAAGCGGTCTGGAGTTTCAACGACTTGTGGCTAAAATGCGGTCGCGCAAGGCTTTTTTCAAGGCCCGGAGAGTTGGCAGAGCGGTCGAATGCGGCGGACTTGAAATCCGTTAGCCCGCAAGGGCTCGGGGGTTCGAATCCCTCACTCTCCGCCAACTTCCGCGCTTTTGCCGATTTGACCCACCTCAAGTAGGACGGGCGCCGCCCCGGCATAGTCGCCGGGCCATGAGCGATCTTCCATTTCTGTTCCGGCCCGGGAAGCTGGGCCGCTTTGCCGCACGCAACCTGATCAAGTACGGGGCCTGCTGCGTCTCCAACTACAACACGCGCGACGGCTTCATCACGCCGCGGGAACTCGCGCGCGTGCGCGTGATCGCCGGCACTGGCGCCGGGATCATCACCAATCAGGGCGCCTACCCGGATCCGAAAGGCGAGGGCAAAGCGTACTTCCGCCAGATCGCCCTCTACGACGACAAGTTCCTGCCGCAGTTCGAGACGATCGCGCGCTACATCCATGACGCGGGGTCCGTCGCGATCCAGCAGATCCTGCACGCGGGACGCTACGGCGGGATCGACCTCGGCTACTGCGTGCAGCCTTCGGTGGTGCCGCAGACCCTGCCGCACTTCCGGCCGCCGCGCGAGATGTCCAAGGACGACATCCGCCGCTGCATCGAGGAGCATGTCGAGGCGTCGAAGCGGGCGGTGAAGGCGGGCTTCGACGGCGTCGAGGTGACGAGCTTCATGGGCTATCTGCTCGCCTCGTTCAACTCCCGCTTCACCAACCAGCGCACCGACGAGTACGGCGGCTCGATCGAGAATCGCGGCCGCTTCATGCGCGAGCTGATCGATGCGGTGAAGCAGGGGTTGCCCGAGCACCCGTTCGTGATTCGGTTGAGCGGCGCGGAGCTGATGGACCAGTGGGGCGGCAACTCGGAGGACGAATGCTTCGAGCTGATGGAGCAGGCGGCCAAGGCCGGCGTCGACATGATCAGCGTCACCGTCGGCTGGCAGGAGGCGCCGGAGTCGTCCATCGGCCGGGACATCGCGCCCGGACACTGGAATTACCTCGCGAAGCGCGCCAAGGAGACCTGCCCGGATACGCTCATCGCCTTCGGCAACCGGTTGCCGAGCCCGCTGATGGCCGACCAGTGCATCGGTCGGGGCGAGTTCGACTATTGGGAAGTCTGCCGGCCGCTTCTCGCCGACCCGGAGATGATCCACAAGGCGCGGGAAGGACGCCTGGACGAGGTGCGCCAGTGCATCGGCTCGCTGAACTGCCTGTCGCGCCTGTTTCGCGACCTGCCGTATACCTGCACGATGAACCCGGCGCTCGGCCACGAGGTGGAGCCGGAATACCAGGTGCGTCCCGCCGCCGTGAAAAAGAAGATCATGGTGATCGGCGCCGGCCCGGCCGGCATGGAATACGCCATTACCGCGGCGAAGCGCGGTCATGCGGTGACCGTCTATGAAAAGGGCGACCGCATCGGCGGCAACCTCTATGCGTATGCCGCGCGCGACCTCGGGCGGCCGGACGACCTGATGAGCGTCGTGCGCCACTACGAGGTGATGGCGAAGAAGCTCGGCATCGAGATGAAGTTCAAGACCGAGGCGAACGCCAAGTTCATGCGCTCTGTCCTGCACCAGTACGACGCCTGCGTGGTCGCTTCCGGCGCGCGCATCGACATGGAGGCCTACGCGGGGATCGAAGGCCGCGAGCGCCTGCTCGATGCCCTCGCCGTGGCGCACGGCCGTGTGCCGGTCGGCAAGCGGGTCGTAGTGCTCGGGGGCGGCAAGATCGGGCTGGTGCTCGCGGAGTCGCTGAGAAAGAGCGGCGCCGAAGTGGCGATCGTCGAGCGCGAGAAGCGCATCGGCGGCGACGTCATGCCGACCTTCAAGTGGCGGCACACCACCTGGGTGGAGGAGCTCGGCATACCGGTGCATGCTTCGGCGCGCCTGAAGCGCGTCACGGCGGAGGGCGCGCTGATCGTCGACGCAAAAGGCCAGGAGCTGCTGCTGCCGGCCGACAGCGTGATCGCGGCGGGACCGCGCAAATCGAACCAGGAGCTCTTTACCGAGTTCGAATGGATGGTGGACGAGCTGCACGGCTGCGGCGACGCCATCATGCCGCGCGGCCTCGATGCCGCGATCCAAGAGGGCTACCGGCTCGGCGCTCGCATCTGATGCTGGCCGACTGCCAACGCCTGCTCGACGGGCACGCCGCGCTTTTCGAAGAGATCGAGGAACGAGCGAGCCTCGCGATCGTCGCACGGCGCACTGTCGCGCCGGCGTGCGCTCCGGTGCCGATGATCCTGTGGGTGCGCGAGCCCGAAGGCATGGCGGCGCGCAACGGCGAGTTTTCGGGCTACCAGGCGCTCGCTTCCGACCTTCTGCTCGTTACGAACGACGGCACGCTGGAAGCCGCGCTCGCCTCGGACGAACCGCTGCGGGAGGTGAAGCGGCAGCTGCGCGCGGGCGGCATGATGTTCATGGTGCTGCGGCGGAAGGACGAGCTGCGCGCGCATGGCTGGGAAGATTTCCTCGAGTGGCTGGGCATGCCGTTCCTCGGGACCTGC
>DASQGW010000049.1:0-11267 GCA_035632415.1 Burkholderiales bacterium
AATGTCCGCTTTCAGTGAGATGGACGCCCCGCTCGCAGCGGCATCGATGTGCCCATCGGTAACAGACGTCTGTGTGCGCTAGTCATACCGCGTCCAGTTCGTAAGGGGAGTGGTCGAAAGCAGACACTCTAGCGCCGCTGCGACGAAGGCTTAATTGCGTACTTGGTACAGAATTAAGAACGTTGTCCGGAATTAGCGCAGTCGTGTCCGCTTCCGGCCAGAAGCGGACGCTCCACTCACTGCTTGCATCGCTCGAAGGTGCGATCACGCACATACACAGCCGTCGGCGAGCGGCGACACGCCGTGACGCAATTATGTACGCCAGCGGACGGACGAAGATTTGCTCGTAGCCGTAGGCTCCGCACATGTTGCTGGAAATCTTGGCAAACCGCGGGGAGCTCCTCGAGCGTTGCCGCCACAAGCTGGCTGCTCGCTTCGCGCCCGACCCGACCCCTGCCGTGGTCGAGCACGGCCTGCCGCTCTTTCTGGACCAGCTTGCGAGCGTTCTTCAAGCCGAGCGGCAAACCGCTTCGCGTCCATCCGCGATCGACCCGTCCTCGGCGATTGGCAGGTCGGCGGCGATGCATGGGTTGGAACTACTCCGGCTCGGCTTCACCGTCGATCAAGTCGTCCATCATTACGGCGACGTGTGCCAAGCCGTGGCGGAGATGGCCATCGCAAAGCGCGCTTCGATCAGCGCTGACCAGTTCCGCACGCTTAACAGATGCCTCGACGAAGCCATAGCCGAGGCTGTGACTGCGTTCGCTGATCAAAGGGCGACCGCCGCCCTCGACCAATCGATAGAACTCCATGAGCGGCTGGGGGCATTGGCGGAGGAGCAGCGGCGCTTGATTGACGTGTCTCTCCAAACGCTCGCGGCGATCCAGAACGGACAACTCGCAGCGAAAGGGGCCACAGGAACGGTTCTCGTGAAAACCATGCAGGAGCTGCGCAATCTAGTCGAGCGCACGCTACCCGAGATACGTTTGATATCCGGAGTGACGGAGCCGGCAAACGATGATTGGCGCAAGAAGCGACCAGGTTGAAGCGTAATTGCGTACTTGGTACAGAATTAAGGACGTTGTCCGGAATTAGCGCAGCGTCATCACCGCGATCTTGCGCGCGCGGAAGTACGGCAGCACGACCTGCGTCGGCGCGCCCGGTGCTTCGCGAAGGGAGATGTAGCGCGGCTCGGCGCCGCGCGTGGGGAGGTCGAAGGCGGTCCAGGTCTTGGTCGCGGGGTCGTAGCGCATGAGGCGATCGGCGCCCCAGAGATTGGTCCATGGCCGGTGCCTGCTGTCGACGTGCACGTGGTAAGGCTGCTGGCGCCGCGGCAGCTCGACGTAGCTCACGCGCCGCGTCTTCGTGTCGATGCGCGCGAGGTTCGCGCCCCAGGAATCGCCGACCCAGAGCACGTCGTCGTTCTTGTCCGTGCCCATGCGCCGCGGGCCCTGTGCGTACGGCAGCGGATTGTTGAAGTCGGGCTGGACATAGGTTTGATAGAACTGCTTCTCTTCCTCGCTGAGGAGGGCGAACTGGCTCCTCACCGGCGAGAGCTTGATCTCGAAGGACTTGCCGCGAGCGAGATCGGCGACGCCGATGATGTCGTGGATCATCACCGCCCAGTAGCCGTTGCCCGCGCGATCGCCGGCCGCACCATAAGTGATGCCGGTGCCGTTCGGCGTCTTGTAGGTCTTCGTCTTGAAGTCGCTCCACTGCTGCTTCTGCGGATCGAAGCGCAGCACGCCGTCGGCCGCGGAGACCCAGATCCTCCCCTTGCCGTCGTAGTCCACCGTAGTCGCGCCGCCGGTCGGCGACATGCTCTCCGGCGGCGTGAAGACCTGGATCTCCTCGGTGCGTGGATTGAGGCGGGCGAGCCCGCCGCGTCCCGGATTGATGTTGAACCAGATCATGCCGTCCGGCGTGCGGGTCATGCCGTGGCTCGGCGCGGCGAAGCCGTTCTTCGCGGGAATGGCAATCAGCTTCACTTCGCCCGTCTTCGTGTTGACGCGGCCGATCGATGTGCGCTTGTTCGGGACGTTGCACGTGAACCAGACGTTGCCGGCGTCGTCGAGCCACGCATCGTGCACGCCCCATCCGGGGATCAGCGCCGAGGGCGTGCCGAGCGACCAATCGGAGCCGTCGTTCTGGATGAAGTTCGCCGGCAGGTTCTGGTCCGGGTCGAGCGGCAGGTCGTACTCGCGGATCTCGACCGCCGCCGCCTCGCCGCTCGGCCGCGGCTCGAGCCGGATCCTGGAGACGATGTCCGGCCCGCGCGCTTTCGCCAGGTACGCGGCGAGCTCCTTCTGGTGATAGTCGAGGATGCCGGAAGGCTTGCGCTCGGCACCGACGTAGCTGCCGTAGACGTTCGCGTTCTTCATGAGCTCGATCACCGCGCTCCAGCCCGCCTCGTCGAAGCGGAACTGCAGCGGGAAGCTCGCGGTGTGGCAGCTCGTGCAGCCGTTCCTCACCAGCTGCTTCATGCGCTTGTCGTTGTCGGTCTGCTCGGGCAGCGCATCGAGCGCGAGGTTGCCCGGCAGCTGGCGGAACGTCTGCTCGGCGTCGGTGTTCGGCGCGAGCCTGAAGTTGTGCCACTTGCCCGCCGCGAGTTCGAAATCGGCTCTCGCGGTCTGGTAGCCGATCGCCTGCGCCCACATGCGGTAGGTGCCTTCGGGCAGCGGCGAGAAGCTGTAGGCCCCGCTCTTGTCCGTGTAGACGCTCGTCGTGATCGTGCTCCCCGGCGCCTTTGCCGAGACCAGCACGCCCGGCAGGGCGGCGCCCTCCATCGAGCGCACGTAGCCGGTGAGCGGCAGGCCGGCGGCGTGCGCAGCGGATACCAAGATGGAGAGAACGAGCAGCGAGCGCATCGCAGTTCTAGTCGGCAGGCGGCGGCACGGTTTTCAGATAAGCGACGATGGCATCGATCTCCGCCGGCTTGAAGTGGTACTTGAAGCCCGGCATCTTCGCGCTGCCTTCGGCGATCGTCGTGCGCAGCGCCTCGCCGCTGCCGTTCATCGAAATGCGCGACAGCACCGGCGCGTACTGCGGGCTCGTCGGCTGCGGCTTCGCGTGGCACACGCGGCACGACTGGTTGTAGAGCCGCATGCCGAGGAACTGCTGGTCTTTCAGGGATTCCTGCGCGGCTGCGGCCCCCGCGTGGACGAGGAACGCAAAGGCCAGTAGTCCCGTGCCGAGTACGCGACTACGGCGCATAGTCAGGATGGACTCCCCTCCGCTCTGCATGCGGAGGTGATGCTATACAGAAAACCGGCGCCGAGACCCCTTTCGCGTCAGGCGACGGCGATGGCTGTCGGCGAGGCGCTACGACGCCCCTTGCCGACCGGCATATCGCGGCCCTTGCCACACGCAGGTAGCGTGAATGGCGTGAAATCGGCCTCACTCGTCCTCTTCATGACTGCGCTCGCCGGCTGCTCGTCGCTGCTGCCGCAGTCGAAGGAGACGAGCGGCCCGGCGGGCGGCGGCTGGCAGAGCTACGAGGACGCGGAGCGCACCTTCGCGGGCATCGTGCCCGGCAGGACGACCGACAAGGAGCTCGCCGCGCTCAAGCTCGATCCGCGCTCGAACGCCAACGTCACGGAGCTGCCGCGCCATGAGCTCCTGCAACGCTTCATCGTCAACCAGTCGGTGACGATGGCCGAGCTCGACGACGGCGTGCGCGAATGCCTCGAAGCTCGCGAGCACTGCCGCGCGCTCGAAGTGAACCAGACGACCACGCAGAAGAAGCGCACCGGCAACGCGGCGCTCGACATGGCGAAGGTTTACCGCGAGACGCACACCTCGGGCTGGCGCTTCTGCGGGCTGATCCTCGTCAAGGACGGCGTCGTCACCTACAAGCTGACGAGCGGCCAGCCGGGCATCCACGAGATCGCCGAGGACCGCGACGTCCTCGGGCCGTTGCAGATGCTCTCGGCGAAGCTCAAGCTCGACTTCAACGGCATCACCAACAGCAACAACCCGAGCCAGCCGCAGGTCACCGAGCCGGCGCCGATCGTCACCGCCATCCGCAAAAAATAATTCCGGACAACGTCCTTAATTCTTCGTCCGTCCACGCGGCCGAAAAAAAGGCGGGCTGTGCGCCCGCCTTCGTTATCGCCCTCAAGCTCGACTAGTCGCGCCCCTGCTTCTCGCGGGCGTTGTCGCGGCCGTGCTTGCCGTGCTCGCCGGCCTCCTGGTCGCGGTCTGAGGTCCCGCCGGCCGCCGCCGAACCCTGGCTCATGTCCGACGAGCTCGAAGTACTGCCCGAGGCGCTCGATGGGTCGGTTGTTGAGGAGCTCGTGCTACCCGCAGTTCCGCTTGACGCGCTGCTGGACGGCGACGTCGCGCCGCTCGACGAGTTCACGCTGCCGGAGCCGAGGTTCACGTCCGGACTGACGTTCGCGCCCGCATTCACGTCGGTATTGCTGATGCCGACGTTGGCGTCGACGCCCACGTTGGGGTTCACGTTAGTACTGCTCGAGCCGCTGGCCGAGCTCGGTTGCGAACTCGACTGGGCGAAGGCCGGGCCGAACGCGCCCATCACTGCCGCTGCTGTAATACTTACCGCGAAATTCCGCAGTCTCATGCTCTCTCCTTTTATGAAAGTGACGCATCCCCATCGTCGCAAGGCTGGTGCCGGCCGGAAAACTCCCCACAGTTGCGTGGACAATCTCCCCTCAAGGAAGACCCAAGCGTATAGAGTTCGCCAAGCATGTCCGGTATCTCATATCGCCTTTCTGATAGCGGCCGTATCGCCTTGGAAGCGAAGGATCGATCGATCCCGTCTGACTACCGCACCATCCTGTGGGTTATGGAATTCCAGGGTTTCAATCAGTTGTCCCGGATACCACTCCTGGACAGGCAAGTCTTGTCTGACTGCTTGGCCGAGATGGAGGAGTTGGGCCTTGTCCGGCGCGTCACCAATCCGAATGGCGAAACCGGCGCCGCCCCTGGCGCGCCACCACCTCCAATCTATGCGGTGAGCCCAGACGACTCGGTGATCGCGAGGACCTCTCTGTCGAGACACGGCGCATACCTCTCCGACGAGCGATTGAAAAGTCGTCGCACCGCAGCCAAGGCGCCGTCCGAGACCACGATCCTGGTTGTGGAAGACGATCCGGACCAGCTCGCCCTGGCGGACCTGCGCGTTTCCATGGCCGGCTATGCCGTTCGTGTTGCTAATTCCCAGGCCGCGCTACTGCTGAGCTTGGCGAGAGACGGTGCACCCGATCTGATCCTGCTCGACGCGCTCCTACCCGATGGCAATGGGTTCGAGATTCTCTCCAAGCTGCGGAGACTTCGATCCTTTGAATCGCTGCCGATCGTGATGCTCACCGCGAAGACAGACCCCGACGACATCATGAGGGGCCTTACGCTTGGCGCGCACGGCTACATCACCAAGCCGTACTCCAAGAAAATCCTTGCGGACGCTATCCACCGTGTCCTGCAGGAAGGTTTGTAGCTGTAACCTGTAGGACATGAACGGGTACCGCTACAACGCGGTCTCGGCGCGGCACCACACCAAAAGAGAATTGCAAGCAGCACCGATGCGGCACACACTGCCCCATGGAAAGTTCTACCGCCGTGATGCGCACGCTGGCGCTCGCCGCGCAGACTTCGGGCGGTGTCACGCAGCTCGCCGAAAGGCTCCGCGTCTCAGTTGAAGACCTGGAGCGATGGATCGCTGGAACTCCACCGCCTCCACACAACAGTTTCTATCTAAGGGCGCTGGACATCGTTTCGGCCGGCCCCCCGAAATAGGGTTGTATTGCGCTGGCCGAGCACGGCATCGCCGCACATTTCTTGCGGGGAATTCGGCTTCAACCCACTAGGAATGTCATGGACCTGAGATATGCAATAGGCGCGGCCCTCGCCGCAGGCGTTTTCGTGGCGACACCGGTCATCGCCGCGGACACGTTCGCCACGCTCGACAAGAACAATGACGGCAACATAGACCCGACCGAAGCCGCGGCACTGCCGTGGCTGCAGCAGAACTTCAGCCAGTACGACACGAACCACGACGGCAAGCTCGGCAAGGATGAGTTCGCCGCCGCTTCGGCTGCCGCCGGCGCGACCACCAGTGCCGCCAGTTTCGACAGCCTCGACAAGAACAACGACGGCAACATCGACCCGACGGAAGCGGCCGCGCTTCCCTGGCTGCAGCAGAACTTCAGCCAATACGACACGAACCACGACGGTAAGCTCGGCAAGGACGAATTCGCCGCGGCGGTGAGCGCGCAGCCGACGGCCGCGGCCGGCGGGACGATCAGCGCGACGACTTTCGAGAGCCTCGACAAGAACCACGATGGCAACATCGATCCGGCCGAAGCCGCCGCGGTCCCCTGGCTGCAGCAAGGCTTTACCCAATACGACACGAATCACGACGGCAAGCTCGGCAAGGACGAGTTCGCCGCCGCCGTGACCCAGCGGCTGCGATAGCTACGACAGGGATTCGAAGAAGGCGGCAACCTCGCCGGCAAGCGCGCGTGGCTCTTCCAGCGCCGCGAAGTGGCCGCCCTTCTTCATCACCGTCCAGCGGCGGATGTCGGTATAGGCCTTGGCCGCGAGCGAGCGCGGCGGCTTGAGGATCTCTTTCGGGAATTCGGCGTAGCCCACCGGCACCTCGACCGTCTCGAACGGCCACGGGCGATGCCAGCGGGCATGGTACGGCCAGAAGGATGAGCCGATGGCGCCGGTAAACCAGTAGAGCGAGATGTTGGCGAGCATGTCGTCCTCGCGGATGCCGCCGTCGCTCCACGTGCGGAATTTCTCCGCGATCCACGCCGCGAGCCCGGCGGGTGAGTCGGTGAGGCCGTAGGCGAGCGTCTGCGGCTTCGTGCCCTGGATCGCCTGGTAGCCGGTCTCTTCCTTCAGCCAGCGTGCAAGCTCGTGGAGATAGGCAGTCTCCTCCGGCGCGCTCGCCGGAATCTTCGGGTCGCGGCGCACGGCGAGCAGGTTGAGGTGCAGGCCGATCACGCGCTTGGGGTACTTCGCGGCGATGCGCGAGCCGATGAACGCGCCCCAGTCGCCGCCCTGCACCGCGAAGCGTTCATAGCCCAGGCGCGACATGAGCTCGGCAAAGCAGTCCGCGATCTCCTCCACGCCGAAGCGCGGCTGGCCCGGCTTGAAGGAAAGCGTGTATCCGGGGAGCGAAGGCGCGACGATGGTAAATTTATCCGCGAGCAGTGGAATGAGCTCGAGGAATTCCACGATCGACCCCGGCCAGCCGTGCGACAGCAAGAGCGGCATGCGCTTCGCTCCGCGGCCGGGCTGGTGGATGAAGTGCAGCTCGATGCCGTGCAGCGAATCGGTGAACTGCCGCATCGAGTTGATGCGCGCCTCGTGCGCTCGCCAGTCGAAGCTGTCTCTCCAGCGCGACAGGAGTCCGCGCATGTAGTCGAGGCTCGTCCCCGTCGACCACGGTTCCAGCGGCGGCTCGTCAGGAAAGCGCGTGCGCGCGAGCCGCTCGCGCAGGTCCGTGAGCAATGTTTCCGGAATGTGAAGACTAAATTCGCGAATAGCGGCAATTGTGCCGCGTCGCGGGTTGACGCGTCACGAGCCGCGCGCCAGCATCCGCCGCATGCCGACCGCGCTTCAATTCATTTGCAGCCAGTGCAAGGCCCTGTCGAACGTGCGGACGTTCGAGCAGACCCGCGAAGGGACGTATTTCTGCCGCTGCGAGCAGTGCGGCACGAAGAACCAGGTGGTGCGCACCGGCCAGACGCCGAGCCAGCCGGGGCTGCTGCCCGTCACCGGCGTGATTCAATAATTAAGGACGTTGTCCGGAATTCCCGAGCTTCTCGAGGCGCGCCTTCAGGTCCTTGGCGTCGAGAAAGACGTGGAGCGCGCGGTTGCGGGCCACGCAGGGCGGCAGCTCGTTGAAGAGCATCCACGCGTTGTCCTCCACCTGCTTCAGCTTCCGGAGGATTTCCAGATTCTCCACGCGCGCAGGCTAGCAAAGCGCGCTGCCGGCCGCAGTCGCCGCGGCCGGAATTCCGCGTCGCCGAAACGCGACAGCTAGTCCCGGCGCGCGGCGAGCATGAGGAGCGCGCCGATCAGCACGCCTGCGCCGAAGCCGACGCCGACCGCCGCCCACGGATTGTGCTGCACCGTCTCGTCGGCGTAGCGGCCGTACTCGCGCGCGCGATCGGTGATGCTGTCGAGCACGTCGTTCAGCTGCGCCTTCGCGGACTTGAGCGTTTCCTCGGCCTGCTCGCCGGCGGCGGCCTGGAAGTCGCGGATATCGTTCGTGGCACCATACTGCGGCTGATTCGGGGTCATCGTTCCTCCTGTGGAAACAGCAGACCGAGGAGCAAACAGCATGCCTTTGAAGGTGGTGGCGTCCGTTCGGAACGCGCTGCGCGGCATCGGCTTCATGTTCAGCGAGCTCAGCATCCGCCTGCTCACCCTCGCCACGCTGCTAACCATCGGCGCCGGCGCGTATTTGTCGGTGTCGACGCTCGAATGGTGCGTGCTCGTCCTCGCGATCGCGCTGGTCTGGGCGGCGGAGGGCCTCAACACGGCGCTCGAGCGCCTGACCGACCTGGCGTCGCCGGGCTTCCATCCCCTTGCCGGAAAGGCGAAAGACATTGCCGCCGGCGCGGTGCTGCTCGCCGCGGTCGGGGCGTTTCTCGTCGGGGTCTTCGTTTTCCTGCCGCGCGTCGTCTAACATCGCGCCTCATTGTCCCTTTGGACGGGAGGAATCATGATCGATCTCTACGCCGCCGGCACTTCGAATGGCATGCGCGCCCGCATCGCGCTCGAGGAGTGCGGCCTCAAGTACGCCTGGCATCCGATCGACCTCGCGAAAGGCGAGCACAAGAAGCCGGAGTTCCTGGCGCTGAATCCCATGGGCCAGATCCCGGTGATCGTCGACAACGAAGGCCCCGGCGGCAAGAAGATCACCATGGCGCAGTCGAGCGCGATCATGATGTATTGCGCGGAGAAATCCGGGAAATTCATCCCCAAGGATCCGGCGAAGCGCGCCGCGATGCTCGAGGCCTACATGAGCGCCTCGACCGACATCACACCGGGGTTCGGCGCGGTGAACACCTGCGTGCGGGCGAAGGAACCGCAGGTCGCCGCAGGCGAGATGTTCAAGGAGCGGCTGAAGGGCTACTTCAAGGTGTGGGACGGCTTCCTCGCCAAGCGCAAGTATGCCGCGGGCGATGAGATGACCATCGCCGACCTTTCGCTCTATGCAGGCTACTGGCGCACGAAGGGCGCGTTCCCCGAGCTCGTCGCCGGGATGGCGAACCTGGAGCGCTGGGGCAACGAGATCGGCGCCCGGCCGGGCGTGCAGCGCGCGCTCAAAATCTGATTCCGGACGACGTCCTTAATTATTTGGGAAATAGGTCCTGGCGAAAGCCGCGACCGGCCGCCTGACCTCGCCGTGTGAAAACACGGCAGCTTGGCCTTGTCATAGAGCCGGAGACGATCGAGGCGCCGAACTGCAAGGCGCAGCTCAATAGCTGCATCTCCAACTGCCGCAAGACCACCACCGAGGCGCCGGAGATGCAGGCGTGCCAGCAGGCCTGCAACGGCAGGGCGGCGTCCTGCGTCGAGCCGCCGCGGTAATTCCGTACCAAGTACGTAATTATTCTGTAAGGAGAACGAACTGGCCGGCTACGCCTTCAGCGGCGCCGGCCGAGGTTCGCGGGCCCGGGACTCCGCGTTCGAACCGAACCCCCGCTTCCTTGAGCTCGGCTTTCAGTCGCTCGCTAACCAGTGGAAACCCGGCCTCGGTTGCCGATCGCAGAGTCTCCAACACGGCGGGCTGATCTGCCTCGCTAACTAGCTCCCGATATAGCCGCCCACGGGAAGTCTCGTCTAGACCAAGCGCCAGGTATTCCACATGCGGCGTGAGCAATTCGTCGCTGCGCAATCGCGTGTTGCCCGCATAGCTCGACCATGGATGCTCGGCGGGTCGGCGGACCATGCCCGCACGCACGGGATTGCGTTCGATGTATCGGTAGCAGGCAATAACGTATTCCGCCGAGTCGACCAAGCACGAGCGAAAAGGATGCTGCCAGAGCGCGCCCACCTTCGCGTAGCGGCGGTTGAAATAGGCGGCGTAGCAACGGCCGAGGTCGCGCATCATCAATGCACAGCCTTTAGTGTCCTCAGGCGTGACGAGCAGGTGCACATGGTTCGTCATGAGGCAGTAGGCGTGGACCGCGCAATGCCGGAGACTGGCGTAATCGCGCAGCAGCGACATGTACACCAGGCGATCGGTATCCTGCCTGAAGCAATCCTGCCGATCGTTCCCGCGCTGCATGATGTGGAGCGCCACGTCGGGTAGCACGATTCTTGGGTGCCGGGCCATAGCCGCACAACGGCCGACGCCCCGGGAAGGTTGACGAAATAATTACGTACTTGGTACGGAATTAATCTTCGTCGGGCGCGCCGCCGCTCGCGACGATGTCTTCCTGTCTTATCTTGTCGACGTTGAAGCGCTCGACCTTGCCGCGGATGGTCTTGATCAGGTCCTCGAGCTCGGGCGCTTCCTTCATGAAGCGCAGGGGATTCGAGCGCGCGACGACGAAAGTCTTGAGGTAGGGGCTGACGAAGCCTTTCGCCTTCAGCTTCTTCACTACTTCTGCGACCTTCTCGTCGAGCTCCATCAGCATGCCGGCGATCTTCTCGTGCTGCTTGAGCGCCTTTCCCAGGGACTCCTCGGAGAACTCGGTCAACCTCCGCACGAACGAGTTATAGACGGCGCCACTAAAGCGCGAGTTCTTCTCGTAGCACAGCCCCATCGTCACGAACGACGGCTCCTCCAGGTAGTAGGAGAACTCCTTTTCGCTCTTCCCCGGCGTCTCTTCCATCAGGTTGCGGAAGATGCGGATCACCTCGAGCGACTTGTCCTTCAGGTTGTGCGCTTTCTCGGTGTTGAGCGCGAGGATCTGCCAGGCGACCTCGCGCTTGGGTATCACCAACGCGGTGATTGCCTTCGCGCCCAGTCTTCGCATCGCTTCGAGCCGGTGGCGGCCGTTCGGCGTCCAGAACCCCTTCTCGGGCGCGGTTACCGCAATCACCGGATCCAGGAACATCCCGGTGCGATCGAGCACGTCGGCCAGGCGCTTGTGGTGCATATCCGAGAGGTCGCGCTGGAACGGCGTCGGCTCGATCGAATCGATCGGCAGCACGGCGAAGATGATCGGATGCTTGCCGAGTGGATCGTTGTAGCAGCCGAGCACGTAGCCGCCTTCGTTCTCGATCCGCTCCCTGACGCTCGCGCCTTCGCCGCTCAGCGTGTCGAGCCTGCATTC
>DASQGW010000050.1:0-4746 GCA_035632415.1 Burkholderiales bacterium
TCCGCAGAAGGCAGCGTGCTGAAGAACGGCCGCAGGCGATCCGACGACATGCGCTCGGTATCGAGGCACACGCGCTTCACGTCGTCGTAGCGTGTCAGCACCCAGGCTTTGAGTCGCGGGCTCCAGTAGGCCGGCTCCTCGTCCCTCATCTTGTGGAAGAGCGGGAACGGGTCAGCCAGGAAGTCCGGGTCGCTTGGGCGGTAATCGAGCGGCATGGCTTAGTGTAAGGGGGCGCTAACTTTCAACATGATGTAGGTGGTTCCGCGATGCGCCATTCACATTGTGCTGCTACGCACAATGTACTTGACTTCATGTCCCATAGGCCTACAATGCGTATTGCTGCATTGCACAAATACGAAACATCACCGACCAGGAGCTACTAATGTACGTGACACCGGAGCAAATCCAGGCGGCCCAAAAGGCCAACGTAGAATCGCTCCTCGCCGTAGCGAATGCCCAGTTCGCCGCGTTCGAGAAGCTGGCGAACATCAACGCAGGCGCCGTGAAAAGCGCCTTCGAAGACTCGATCGCCAATACCCGCGCCCTCCTCGGCGCGAAAGACGTGCAGGAGTTCGTGACGCTGCAGAACTCCTTCGCGCAGCCCGCGATCGAGAAGGCCATCGCCTACTCGAAGAGCGTGTATGAAGTCGCCACCGAAGCGAACTCGGAGCTCAGCCGCGTGGCCGAGCGCCGCGTCGGCGAGTGGAACGAGAACTTCGTGAACCTGCTCGACAAGGTCTCGAAGAACGCGCCCGCCGGCTCGGACGTCGCCGTCGCCGCGGTGAAGTCGATGCTTGCCGCCGCCAACTCGGCGTACGACAACATGAACAAGGTCGCGAAGCAGGCGACCGAGATCGCCGAAGCCAACGTCGCGGCCGCGACCGAGACCGTCAAGGGACTCGCGAAAGCAAAAAAGGCCGCCTAAGCGCCAAAAAGGGGAAGAAGTCCAAGCCCCGATCTAGCGCGAAGCGCAAGAAGAAGTGATCGAAAGCCCCGGGCAACCCCCGGGGCTTTTTGTTTAGCAGCACTGGCTTGGGCGGACATTTGACCGACGCATACGAGCAGAAGACGCAGCAGCGTGGCCGCATCGGGGGGCACGTCAGGACCGATCGGGTTTGCACAGGTCCTGCTTCCTTTCCTTATTTGTACGGAAAGCCGGCAGCACGTACTTCATGCTTCAGGCGCTCCATCGCCGGCGCCACCTGCGCCGGCTCGCCGCGCACGCCCAGCTCCACGTGGATGCGCTCGCCTTTCGCTCCCATTGAAGGAAGGCTGAATACTTTCACGCCCTTGAACTCGCTCTCCACTGTCTTCATGGCCGGGATGAGCTGGCTCTCGCCCGCTTCGTAGACGAGCATCGAGGCCTCCGCCCACTTCTGCGAGTCGAAGCGGTCCCGATAGCGCGTATCGAGCACCCACTCGACCATCGGCCAGGCCATCTGCGGAAAGCCCGGGACGAAATGGTGGTCGGCCAGCGAGAAGCCCGGGATGCGGTTCACCGGGTTGGGGATGATCTTCGCGCCTTGTGGAAACTCGCCCATCGCGAGGCGCTGCGGCGTCACTCCCTGGCCGGGAAAGCGGGCGCGGATCTCGCGCTCGGCCTCCGGATGCAGCTCGAGCGAACGCCCCAGCGCAGCGGCGGCGCATTGCCGCGTGTGGTCGTCCGGCGTCGCGCCGATGCCGCCGAAAGAGAAGACGACGTCGCTCGAAGCGAAGCTGCGCTTCAGCGCGTCGGTGAGGCGCGCGGGCTGGTCGCCGAGATAGTGCGCCCAGTCCAGGCGCAGCCCGCGATTGGCGAGCGCGCGGATCAGGAAGCCGAGGTGCTTGTCCTCGCGCTTCCCGACCAGCAATTCATCGCCGATGATGAGGGCGCCGAACACGCCCTCGATTTTAAGCAGCCTTTTTCGCCCAGCTCTCCAAATCTTCGAGGCCGCCGATGTGCTTGCCGTTCACGAAGACCTGCGGCACGGTGCCCCGTCCCGTGATCGCGCCCACGACACGCGAGCGGTCGCTGTGGTTGAGCGCAATCTCGCTGTACGGGTAGCCGAGATCCTTCAGGAGCTTCTTGGCGCGCGCGCAGTAGCCGCAGCCTTCGCGCGTCAGGATCGCGACCTGGTCGGGCTTCTTGGCGTTGGGATTGATGTACTTCAGCATCGTGTCGGCGTCCGAGACCTCGAACGGATCGCCCGGCTTCTCCGGCTCGATGAACATCTTCTGGATGACGCCGTCCTTCACGAGCATCGAGTAGCGCCACGAACGCTTGCCGAAGCCGAGGTCGGTCTTGTCGACCAGCATGCCCATCTGCTCCGCGAATTCGCCGTTGCCATCGGGCAGGAGCAGCAGGTTGCCGCACTCCTGCGTGCGCGCCCACTCGTTCATGACGAAGGCGTCGTTCACCGAGATGCACACGATGCGGTCGACGCCGTTGGCGAAGAAGGCCGGCGCGAGCTCGTTGTAGCGCGGCACGTGGGTCGACGAGCAGGTGGGCGTGAAGGCGCCCGGCAGGGAAAACACCACCACGGTCTTGCCCTTGAAGACGTCGTCCGTCGTGAGCGGCTTCCAGTCGGCTTCGTTGCGGGCGCGGAACGTAACTTGCGGGACGCGCTGTCCCTCGCGATTCTGCAGCACTGTTTTTTGCTCCGGTCGAAAAGAAGAGTGACCGAGTCTAGGGGCGCGCGTTCCCCTCGACCAATGATTTGTTTGTATCGGCCCGATAGGCCGCGAGCGCGCCGAGGAGGTAGTGGATGAACGCGAGGCCGAACACGACCGGCGCGAAGAAGCCGAGGATCGGGACGTAGGCAATCAGCGCGAGAAGGAAGCCCATCAGATACAGCGCGCCCCGGTTCTGCCTGAACAGATGCTTCATTTCCGCCGGGTCGGCGTGCTCGGCAAGCGCGTCATAGCGCAGCAGCCGCTGGTTGACCCAGGCGAGGATCACGAGCGGGATCAGCGGCCACAGCGGAGGAAGGAACCACAGCGGGGCGCTCAAGGCGCCGAAAAAAACCAGGCCGACGAACGCGATGAAGGCATTCCAGACGCTGCCGGCGACGCTGCCGCCCTGCCGCCGCTCCAGCAGGGCGGGCGAGCGGCTCGCGACGTACTCGACCATCTGCTGCATGCCGAAGATGCCGAGGATGAAGAGCGCCGTGAGATAGACGAGCGGGACGAACCCGAGGAAGAGGAGCACGTTGGCCGCGACGAGCGCGGCGGCTCCGAAATCGATGTGCGACCAGGCAAGCGCGTAGTCGAGGCCCTGCTGCAGCCATTGCGCGATGCGCACCGCGAGGCTCGCCCAGAGGAAGAGCGCGAGCAGGCCCCAGAAGCCGAGCGCGACGAGCATCGGCCAGAGCATCAGCCACAGCATGCGCGGATGCAGGACGTTGGCGGCCCCGTAGAGGAGCGAGCGCGCGACGCTCATCGCCGGACAGTCTGCCAGAGTTTGGAGAGGCGCTTCACCGAAACCTGCACCGGGGTCTTCAGCTCCTGGGCGTAGAGCGAGACGCGCAGCTCCTCGAGCAGCCAGCCGAACTGCTCGAGCTCCGCGCTCACCGCGCCGTTCTTGAGGCGAAGGCCGAGCTCGCGCCGGAAAGGCTGCTCGAGCGCGGCCAGGTCGGCGGCGAGCCGCGCGTCGCGCTGCGGGTCGGCACGCAACTTCTCGAGGCGCATCGCCGCTGCCTTGAGGTAGCGCGGCAGGTGTTGCAGCCGCTCCCAGGGAGTGTGCGCGAGCCAGCCGGGAGCGAGAAGCCGCGCGAGCTGCGCGCGGATGTCGGCCACAGGCTGCGGGAACGATCGTTCCACGCCCTTCAATTTCTTCTCGAGCGCCAGGCGTTCAGCCTGGATGGACGCCGCCGAGCGCGCGATCTCCTGCGCGATCAGCGTGAAGCGGCTGCGGCCCTCCTCCACCCGCTTCGCAAACTCCGCCGCCGTCATCGGCAGCGGATCGGCGAGGAAGACGCGGGCGAGCGCCGCCCCAATCACGTCGTCTTTGAGCGGTGCGACGCTCAGGTCCTTGGCGAGGGTGCGCTCGAGGTCGCGGATGCGATCGCGGAAGGCGATGGCGACGAGGCGCCGCACGCCCTCTGCGTGCATCGCGCGCGCCTTGTCGGGCGACTCGAAGACCTGCAGCGTGACCGCGTCGCCGGCGTCGACGAGCGCCGGATAGCCGACCAGCGTCTGCCCGCCGCGCTGGATTTCCATGATTTCGGGAAGATCGCCCATCGTCCAGCCGGTGTAGCGCGCGCCCTCGTCGACCGGCGCCTCGTGCTGCAGCAGCGTCTTCGCTTCGTCGCCCAGCTCGCGCTGGATGCCCGCGAGGTCGCGGCCGAGCGCTCGCTGCCGGCCGCTGTCGTCGACGACTCGGAAGTTCATGCGCAGGTGCGGTGGCACGGAATCGGGACGGAACGCATCCTGCGGCACGTCCAGGTTGAACTCGGCGCGGATATATCGCGTGATGGCCGTCGCCAGCGGCGTGTCGGAGGGGTTGATGGCGCAAGCAAAGCGCTCCGCGAACTCGTCGAGCGCGCCGAGCTTGTGGCGCAGGCGCTGCGGGATGCCCTTGGCGAGCGCGCGCACCTTCTCCTTGAGGAGGCCCGGCACCAGCCATTCAGTCCTATTTATTGGAAGCTGATTAAGCAGGGCGAGCGGCACGGTCATGGTCACGCCATCGCGCGGCGACCCGGGCTCGAAGTGATAGTCGAGCGCAAAGCGGTTGGGCCCGAGCTCGAGCTGCGGCGGGAAATTCGCCGT
>DASQGW010000051.1:0-39313 GCA_035632415.1 Burkholderiales bacterium
GAGCGCACCGCGGTGATCATCAACGAGTTCGGCGCGGTCGGGCTCGACCACCTGCTCGTCCAGTCGAGCGACGAGCAGATCTTGATGCTCGAAGGCGGCTGCGTGTGCTGCACCGTGCGCGGGGATCTCGTGCGCACCGCGGGCGACCTGCTCGCGCGCCGCGCGGCCGGCACGGTGACGCCCTTCGAGCGCATCGTGATCGAGACCACCGGGCTCGCCGACCCGGCGCCGATCCTGCACGCGCTGATGACCGATCGCGACATCGCCGAGCGCCTGCGCCTCGAATCGGTCATCGCCACCGTCGACGCCGCCGCCGGCGCGGCGACCCTCGACGCGCATCCGGAATCGGTGAAGCAGGCAGCGCTTGCAGACTGCATCGTCGTCACGAAGAGCGATCTCGCCGACCCGCAGGCGAACGGCCTCGCCGAGCGCCTGCAGGCGCTCAATCCGGGCGCGCCGAAACTCACGGCGCTGCACGGCGCGGTCGACGCGACGCAACTGTTCGCCGCCCGTGCGCACGCTCCCAAGCACTACGACACCCATGCGCGCGGCCACGGCGGCATCAATACCTTCTGCCTGCGCCGCGAAAAGCCGCTGCATGCGGTGACGCTCGGCCTTTTCCTGCAGGTGGTGGCGGAACATTGCGGCGCGAGGCTCCTGCGGCTGAAAGGCCTGGTCGACGTGGTGGAGAGCCCGGGCCGCCCGGCCGTCATCCATGGCGTGCAGCACGTCTTCCATCCGCCCGCGTGGCTCGACGCCTGGCCGGACGAGGACCGCAGCTCGCGCATCGTCGTCATCTCGCGGGGGCTCGACGCGCGCTGGCTGCAGGACCTGCTCGAAGTTCTGGAAGAAGAGGTGAAAGCATGTTCGACCTCCTGATCCGCGGCGAACGCGTGGTGACTCCACACGGCGTCGGCCCGCGGGAAATCGGCATCAAGGACGGCGTCATCGCCGCGCTCGGCGCGCCTGGCACGCTCGCAGCGCAGACGGCGCGCGTGATCGACGCGGGCGGCGGCATCGTCGTGCCGGGCGGCATCGACCCGCACGTGCATTGCGCCTGGTACATCCCGCCGCACCGCCCCGGCGATCCGCCGGGCGCGAGCGCGCCGCCCGAAGTGGTGAGCCGCGCCGCGCTATGGGGCGGCACGACGACGCTCATCGACTTCGCGGCGTGCAAGCCCGACCGCGCCGGCGACGAGTCGTCGACGCAGAGCATCCGCGACGCGATCGAGGCGCGCGACAAGGACTGGGCCGGCAAGTGCTATTGCGACTACGCCTACCACGTGATGCTGCGCGGAAGAGTGCCGCCCGCCACCATCGCCGAGCTGAAGGAAGCGGTGCAGGCGGGCTACGCGACGGTGAAGATCTTCACCACCGACATCACGCCGAGCCGCGCGGGGCGCATGGTGCGCTTCGGCGAGATCTGGGAGATCTTCAAGGTGCTCGCGCGCGAAGGCGGGCTCGCCGTCATCCATTCCGAGGACGACGACATCGTGCGCTACATGTACGAGAAGATGTTCCGCGAGAACCGCACCGGCTTCGAGCACATGGCGGAAGTGCACAACGCGCTCTCCGAGGATCTCTCCTTCCGCCGCATCATTCGCCTGGCGGAGACCATCGAGGGCATGGCGCTCTACATGATGCACGTCAGCGCCGCGAGCGGCGTGCAGGCGATCGCCGAGAGCCGCGCCCGCGGCTACCCGATCTACGGCGAGACGCTGCACCAGTACCTCCTCTACACCGAGGAGGACTACAAGAAACCCAATGGGCAGATCTACCACACGTATCCGTCGCTGAAATCCAAGCGCGACCAGCAGGGACTGTGGGATGGCCTGCAGAACGGCCATCTGCATTGCGTAGGCACCGACGAGGTGTGCTGCAAGCTGTCGGTCAAGGTGCGCGGCAACCGCATCGACGACACCACTGGCGGCAACTCCGGCGTCGAGCCGCGCGTGGCGGTGATCTATACCGAGACGGTGGAGAAGCGCGGCTATCCGCTGGAGAAGTTCGTCGACGTCGTGTCGACCAACGCGGCGCGCATCCTCGGCCTCTACCCGCGCAAAGGCGCGATCGCCGTCGGCGCCGATGCCGACATCGTCGTCCTCGACACGAGCAGGCGCCGCACCGTCCGGGCGCAGGAGCTCCACGAGACGGACTACACGCCGTGGGAAGGCAAGGAAGTCGCGGCGTGGCCTTCGGTCACTGTGCTGCGCGGCAAGGTGATGGTGGCCGACGGCAAGTTCTACGGCGATCTCAAGGACGGCCAGTATCTGAAGCGCAGGATTGCGGACAGCGTCCGATCGAAGGAGAAGCAATGAAAGTCGCCTGGTTCCACCAGTTCGGTGGCCCCGAAGTCCTGGTGTGCGAAGAAGCGCCGAAGCCCGCGCCGAAGTCCGGCGAGGCGCTGGTGCGCGTGCGCGCGGTCGGCATCAACCACGTCGATCTCGACCACCGCGCGGGCACGTCGCGCATCCCGGTGAAGTTCCCGCACATCCTCGGACGGGAGTTCGCCGGCGAGGTCGCGGGCCTGAATGGCAAGAGCGAATTCAAGGAGGGCGACCGCGTCTGGGTCACGTGCCGCATCCCGTGCCGCAAGTGCGAGCTGTGCCTCGCGGGCCGCGACAATCTTTGCATTCAGGAGGGCTACTTCGGCCTCGACATCCCCGGCGGCTACGCCGAGTACGTGTGCGTGCCGATCGCGAATCTCAACGCCCTGCCCTCGCACGTGAGCTTCGAGAACGCCGCGGCGGCGCAGATCGCCTTCGGCACCGCGTGGCATGTGCTCGTCACGCGCGGCTTCCTGCAGGCCGGGCAGACGGTGCTGATCCAGGCCGCGGGCTCCGGCATCGGCAGCGCCGCGGTGCAAGTGGCGAAGCTTGCCGGCGCGGCCGCCATCATCACCACGGCGAGCAGCGAGAAGAAACTCGAGCACGCCAAGGCGCTCGGCGCCACGCATCTGATCAATTACAGCAAGGAAAACTTCGCCGAGCGGGTCATGCAAATGACGGGCGGCCGCGGCGTGGACGTGGTCATGGAGCATATCGGCGGCGAGGTCTTCACGCGGAGCCTGCAGTGCCTCGCGCGCGGCGGCATCATCGTCACCGTCGGTGCGCACGCCGGCGAGGTGGTGGAGTTCGACATCATCCCGTTCTTCCGCAAGGAGCTGCGCCTCGCGGGCTCCAAGAACGCCTCGGTGCTCGAGCTGCGCAAAGTCATGGGCCTCGTCGCCGACGCAAGACTGAAGCCGATCATCCACAAGGCGTTCCCTCTTGCGCAGGCCGCCGAAGCGCATCGCGTCGTCGATTCGCGCGAGTTCTTCGGCAAGGTGATCCTGGTTCCGTAATGCGGCCGCGGGTCCACATCCTTGGAACGGGCGGCAGCATCTCCGGTATCGGCCCGCACCGCCTCGACTACACGCTCTATCCGGACTCCGGCAAGAAGCTCGCGGTCGCGCAGATGCTCGAGCGCATTCCCGAGGCGCGCGAGCTCGCCGAGCTGACGGGCGCGGACGTGCTGCAGGTCGGCAGCCCGTCGATCGGGCCGAAGGAGTGGCTGCAGCTCGCCGAGCGCATTCATGCCCTCACCGTGGACGGCGTCGTCATAACCCACGGCACCGCGACGCTGGAAGAAACGGCGTACTTCCTTCACCTCACGGTGAAGTCCGATCGGCCGGTCGTCGTCACGGGCGCCATGCGGCCGCCGAGCGCCGTGGGCACGGACGCGGACCTGAACCTCCTCGACGCCATCCGGCTCGCCGCCACGCCGGAAGCGGCGGGGCGCGGCGTGCTGACCATCCTCAACAACGAGATCCAGAGCGCTCGCGACGTGACGAAGTCGAACGCCTTCCGGGTCGATACGTTCCACAGCCGCGATTTCGGCCTGCTCGGCTACGTCGACTCGGACGCGCGTGTACTGTTCTACCGCGCGGTGACGCGTCCCCACACCACGGCGACGCCGTTCGACGTGCGCGGAAGAAAGGCCCTGCCGCGCGTCGACATGGTGTACTCGTATGCCGGCGGCGATGGCGTGCTCGTGGATGCGCTCATTACGCAACCGCGCGAGCGGCGCCCCGACGGAATGGTGCTCGTCGGCTTCGGCGGCGGCTCCTACCCGGCGGCTTTCCTCGAGGCCGGCAGGCGCGCCGTGCAGGCCGGCATCCCGGTGGTGCTCGCCACGCGTTCCTGGGCGGGGCGCGTCGTCATCACGCCGAAGAAGGAGGCAGAGGGCTTCATCGTCTGCGACGACCTCATGCCGCAGAAGGCGCGGATTCTTCTCATGCTCGCCCTCACCGTCACGCGCGAGCGCTCGGCGATCCAGGAGATGTTCTACAAGTATTAGGGACTACATGAAGAAGATAAAGAAAGAGGTCATCGACGTCCCGGGCGTGAGCCGGCACCTGAAGAAGGAAGGCATCCCGCTCAACCCGGTGATCCGCGCCGGCAATTTCGTCTTCGTCTCGGGCCTCACGCCGATGGACCGGCGCAGCGGCAAGATCCCGCTCGTCACCGTCGACCAGCAGACCAAGCAGGTGCTCGACAACATGAAGGTCTGCCTCGAGGCGGCCGGGTCCTCGCTCGACAACGTCGTCAAGTGCACGGTCTACATCACAAACACCGCGTACTTCGACGAGGTGAACAAGGTCTATCGCAAGTACTTCAGGCGCGACCCGCCGGCGCGCGTGTTCTGCGTGGTCGGCTCGTGGCCGAAGAAGTTCGACGTCGAGATCGACGCCATCGCCATCGTCAACGATTGAATCTGGCGGCGCTGGCGCCGGCGAGGCGGCCGAAGACGGCGCCGGCCATGAGGCCCGCGCCGCCGAGGTAGTTCTCGTAGAAAAGCCCGCCGACGATCTCGCCCGCGGCGTAAAGGCCGGGGATCGAGCGCTCGCTCGTGTCCTGCACCTCGCCGCGCTCGTTGATGCGCAGGCCGCCGAACGAGAAGGTGATGCCGCAGGTGACGACGAAGCCGGTGTAAGGCGCCTTGTCGAGCGGCAGCGCCCAGTTCGACTTCGGCGGCGAGACGCCCTCGGTCGAGACGCCGTCGAGGATCGCCGGGTTGTACTTGCCCGGCCGGCAGGCGGCGTTGAACTCGCGCACCGTGCGCGCGAGCGCTTCGGCGTCGATGCCGAGCTCCGCGGCCAGCGCCTCGATCGTCGGCGCCTCGGCCCTGGTGACCTGCTTGATGCGGTACTCGTCGCGCACCATGCCAATGGTTTTCGCGTCGAAGATCTGCACCGCGGTGCGCCGGGGCTGCTTCATCACCTCGCGCCCGTACTTCGCGTAGGTGTGGTTGCGGTAATCGGCGCCCTCGTCGACGAAGCGCTCGCCGTTGAGATTGACGATGATGCCGAGCGGGTACGAGTGCTTCTGGAAGTTGTCGAGCACCACGCGGTCGCCGAAGGGCGGCGCGCTGATGTCCCACTGCACCGCGTGGCAGCTCGACCAGCCGCCGAACGCCTGCGCGTCGATATCGAGCGCGGCGCGCAGGCCCTCGCCCGTGTTGTAGCGCGTGCCGCGCACGCGGCACGATTCCCAGCCCGCACCGTAGTACCGCACGCGCATCTCGGGGCTGGCCTCGAATCCGCCACAGGCGAGGACCACGCTCTTGCCGCGGAGGTCCGCGTAGCCGTCGGGCCCCATGACATGGACGCCGATCACCGCGCCCGAGCGGTCCTGCAACAGCTTCCTCAGGCCGGTGGCGTAGCGGATCTCAATGCCGAGGCGCTCGGCCTGCTTGATGAGCTGGTCGACGAGGCCGTAGCCGCCGCCCACGGCCTCGATGTTCACGCCGCCATAGAAATGGTGCCTGCCCTCCACCTTGAACGACTGGCGCCCGAACATCGGGATGAAGCGGACCTTGTTCTGCCGCATCCAGCTCATCGTCTCGCGCGAACGGCCGACGAGGAGCTCCGCCATCATGTCGTCGGTCTGCCCTTCGGTCACCCGGCGCAGGTCGTCCAGGTAGTCCTCCTTGCGGAGCAACGGCAGGACGATCTGGCTCGCCTCGGCTTCCGACAGGTCGTCGAGGATGTCCCGCCGCACGTCCTCGAGGCCGTCGTGCGCGAAGCGGAACCCGCCGGCCGTGAAGAGCGAGTTGCCGCCGCGCTCCTCGAACGGCGCCTTCTCCAGCACCAGCACGCGGGCAGCGCCCTGCTCCTTCGCGGAGATGGCGGCGCATAGCGCGGCATTCCCGGCGCCCGCGACAATTACGTCATACATCGTACGAATATAAGCCATGAAGAAAACCACCGCATTGCGCCGGCTGCTGAAGAAGAAGGGCTTCGTCTACCTGCCGGTCGCCTATGACCCGCTTGGCGGCCGATTGCTGCAGAGCCTCGGCTTCGACTGCGTCTACACCGGCGGCTTCGTCACCGGCGCCTACACCAGCGAAGAATGCGTCGCCGCGTGCCACGAGATCGAGGAGGAGACCGTCGAGAAGAAGTGACTCAAGTGGCCGGCGATGGCGGGGGCGGTTTGCCATCCGACGGGCCTTTCAGCTCGACCGTGTTGCCTTCCGGGTCCGTGAGGTAGATCGAGACGCCGTTGCCCTCCGCGCCGTAGCGCTCGCGGATCGGGCCGAGGGGGACATGGTGCCGCTTGAGGTGGGCGACGATCGCTTCCCGATCGAACGGTTCGACGCGAAAGCAGAAATGGTCGAGGTTGAGACGGCCGGCCTCGGGCGCCGCAAGACCGCGCTTCCCCGCTTCGACCAGGTCGAGCATGCATTCGCCGACGCGCAGGTGCGACATGGCGAAGTCCGGCCGGTAAGCGATGTGCTCCGCGCCCAGCACATCGCAATAGAAAGCGCGCATCGCATCGATATCGCGCACCCGCAGGACCAGGTGGTCGATTTTGCGAATCTGGATTTTTGCCATCCCTTATCATGACCGGGATGAAGATCTGGTACCAGAGCCTCTTCGACGCCGGCCGCGTGCCGGCCTACTTCGACGGCGTGCGCGCGAGGATCCCGGCCATCGCGCGCCCCGGCACCGAAGTGCACCTGCACAGCATGCCGGAAGGCGTCTACGGCAATCGCACGCCGGCCGAGTGCGTGATCTATCCGTATATCGCGTCGCTCCACGCGCAGATCCTTCTGGACAACGCGGTGCGCGCACAAGCCGAGGGCTACGACGTGTTCGCGCTCAGCTCGGTGCAGGACCCCGCGATCGGGGAGGCGCGCTCGCTCCTCGACATCCCGGTGGTCGGCTATGGCGAGGCGGCGATGCACTTCGCCTGCCTCCTCGGCAGCCGCTTCGTCATCATCGTCTTCGGCGAGCGCTTCGACCAGATGCTCGACCTGCGCGTGAAGCAGCTCGGCCTCGCGGAGCGCGCGCTGCCCACGCGGCAGATGGAGCGCACCACCTTCGGCGACGTCGCGAAGGGCCTGCAGGACGCGAGCGCCATCGTGGAGTCCTTCACGCACACGGCGAGAAAGGCGATCGCGCTCGGCGCCGAGGCCATCATCCCGGGGCAGCTCTACCTCAGCGAGGCCATCGCGCGCGCCGGCGTGACCCGCATCGACGAGGTGCCGATCGTCGACGGGCTCGCCGCGGTGGTGAAGATGGCCGAGGTGATGGCGGACTTCAAGCGCCTCGGCATCACGGTCACGCGCCGCGGGTACACGCATGCGCGAGCGCCGAACGACGTGCTCGAGCACGCGCGCAAGTTCTTCAAGAAAACCTAGAGGATCCGCAATGCTGAAGCCATTGGCTCTCGTCGCCCTGCTCGTCTGCAACTCCGCGCTCGCGCAGACCTATCCTGCGAAGCCGATCCGCGTCGTGGTCCCCTTCCCGCCCGGCGGCGGCACCGACATCGTCGCGCGCATCGTGACGCCGAAAATGAGCGAGATCCTCGGCCAGCCGTTCGTCATCGAGAACCGCGCCGGCGCGGGCGGCAACATCGGCACCGAAGTCGTGGCGAAAGCCCCCGCCGACGGCTACACGCTGCTCGTGGCGAGCGCCTCCACCGCGATCAATACGACGCTGATGCCGCATCTCTCGTGGGACATTTCGCGCGACTTCGCGCCGGTGGTGCTGATGGTGGTGAACAACCACCTCCTCGCCGCGCATCCGTCGCTACCGGCGAACAATGTGCGCGAGCTGCTCGCGCTCGCCAAGGCGAAGCCCGGCCAGGTCACCTACGCCTCCTACGGCCCGGGCAGCTCGGCGCACCTTACCGCCGAGCTCTTCAAGCTGATGGCGCAGGTTGACCTCTTGCATGTCCCCTATAAGGGCGCAGCGCCGGCGGTGAACGATCTGCTCGGCGGGCAGGTGAATGTCATGTTTGCCGACGTTGCGGCGCTGCTTCCGCACATCAAGTCCGGCAAGCTCAAGGCGCTCGGCATCGGCTCCGCGAAGCGCTTCGAGGGCCTGCCCGACGTGCCGACCATCGCCGAGTCCGGCGTGCCGGGCTTCGAAGCCGGCGGCTTCCTCGGGCTGGTCGCGCCCGCCGGCACGCCGCGCGCCGCGATCGACGCGCTCAACGCCGCCGCACGAGAGAGCCTGGCGATGCCCGATGTGCGCGAGCGGCTTGTCGCGCTGGCGAGCCCGCCCGTCGGCGGCACGCCGGAAGCGTTCGCGGTCTACATGAAGCGCGAGGTCGACAAGTGGGCGCGCGTCATCGGCGCCGCGAACATCAAGCCGGAATAGCCGAGGCTTGACTCAGCGCGGCGGTTCTGGCGTAGGATGCAGCCATGCTGAGGAGGAGCAAGAGCACTGGTTCGAAGAGCGGAAAACGCGCGGCCAAGCGCGTTCGCAGCGCGCCCAAGGACGAGCCGCCCGTCAAGGAGACAGCGCCCGTCCAGGGCCACGTGATCGAGCGCCCCGACGGGTTCTACTGGGAAGCGAAGAAGGGCGAGCCGCACGGCCCGTTCACCACGCTCGCCGAAGCCGAAGCCGACATGATCTCCGACGGCGCAGGCGAGGAGGAAGTGGAGCCGGCCGAAGGACTGCAGGAAGCGGAGTCCGAGCTCGGCATCAACGAGTGGATCGACCCCGATACCGGCGGCCCGGCGGAGGACAACGTCCCCCGCATCGAAGACCACTAATTCCGGACAACGTCCTTAATTTTTCTTCGCCGCCTCCGCGAGGAGCGCATTCAGCATCTGTGGATCGACCGGCTTGATGAGGTGATGGTCGAAGCCGGCGTCCGCCGTGCGGCGCCGGTCGTTCTCTTGTCCCCAGCCGGTTAGCGCCACCAGTGTCACGCCGCCGCCCTGCCGGCGGAGCGAGCGCGCGACTTCATAGCCGTTGGCGCCCGGCATGCCGATGTCGAGGATGGCGACGCGCGGACGGAATTCGCCGCCGATGCGCAAAGCGCTCGTGCCGTCGTACGCCACGCGCACCTCGTGGCCGAAAAGCGCGAGCACGCGCTGCAGCGAGTCCGCCGCATCGCGGTTGTCGTCGGCGACGAGAATGCGCATCGGCGGCACCTGCACCGGCTCCTCGCGCGCCGGCTTCCGGTCGGTCACGGGGCCCGGGGCGGCGAGCGGCACGCGCACCACGGCTTCCGTGCCGTTGCCCGAATCGGCGCTGCGGACCTCGAGCGAGCCCTGGTGCAGCGCGAGGATGCCGCGCACCAGCGTGAGACCGACGCCGGGCTCGACCCCCGCCGGCATGCCGACGCCGTTGTCCTCGATGTGCAGGAGCACCGCGCCGCTCTCGACGCTCGCCGAGACGTTGATCGAGCCGCGTCCCTGCATGTGGCGCGCCGCGTTCTTGAGCAGCGTGGCGAATACCTGGGCGAGGCGCGCCGGATCGGCGTCGACCGTGGCGCGCTCGGTGGGCAGCAGCACGGACAGGTGATGGCCCGCGGCGTTGATCGCAGGGCGCGCCGCCTCGAGCGCCATGTCGATCACCACTTCGAGCGGCACGCGCTCGCGGCGCAGCAGGAACTTGCCGCGCGAGATGCGCTCGATGTCGAGCAGGTCGTCGATCAGGCGCGAGAGCTGCTCGATCTGGCGCTCGATCACGCCCTGGCTCCAGGCCACTTCCGGGTCCTGCGAGCCTTTGCGCCCGAGGATCGCCACGGCATTGCGGATCGGCGAGAGCGGCCCGCGCAGCTCGTGCGCGAGCGTCGCAAGAAATTCGTCGCGCGTGCGCTCGGCTTCCCGGATCGCGTGGATGTCGATGCCGTTCGCCACCCAGCCGTCGACACGCCCTGCCGCGTCGTAGGTCGGCGTATAGGCCCATTTCACCCAGCGCCGGCCGAGCCCCGGCAGCTCGACCATCCGCTCGTAGGCCGCCGGCTCGCCGGCGAGCACGCGGTCGATGAAAGGCTGAATCTCGCGCAGCGCGCGCGAGCCGACGATGTCCACGATGCGCAGCCCGACGATCTCGCGAGCCGGCCGTGCCGCCCACTTCGCGTAAGCCGGACTCACCCAGAGGAAGCGCGCTTCGCGGTCACAGCGCACGGCAGCCACCGGCAAGGTGTCCTTGACGATGCGCGGCTCCTGCTCCCCGGGAAGCTTGTTCTCCATCGCGCGAGCGCGATGGTAGCCAAGCGGTTCCCACCCCCATATCGCCGTTTGCACTACACCTGACAAACGCTGACGAGATCGGGGCGCAGGCTCGCGCCCTGGCGCACGAGTTCTCTTTGCACGTCCTCCACCGGCATTTCGCGCGGCATCGTGCCGCGTTGCGCAGCGAGCGCCGCGCAGACGCCCGCGGCTTGCCCGGTCGCCATGACGATCGGCATGACCCGATAGGACGAGTGCGCCTCGTGCGTCCCCGAGATGCAGCGCCCGGCGACGATCAATCCCTCCGCGCCGCGCGGCATCAGGCAGCGCAGTGGAATATCGTAGGCCTCGCCCGGCGGCAGGCGCTTGAGCACCGTGCCGCTGCCGGTCGGATTGTGGATATCGATCGGATACGCGCCGCGCGCGACGGCATCGTCGAACTTGCGCGCCGCGAGCACGTCATCCGCGGTCAGCTGGTAGTCGCCGAGGATGCGGCGCGTCTCGCGCACGCCGACCTGCACGCCGCTTTGCGCGACGTACGCTTCCTCGAAACCCGGCACGTAGCGGCGCAGGAACTCTGCGATCTGCCGCATCTGCCGGCGGCTCGCCCATTCCGCGAAGCTCAAGTCCCACACGTCGGTGCCGAGGACCCGCGTGACGCGGGTGCTATTGACGCTCACCTCTTCCTGATGGGGCGTGGCAAAGAAGAGGATGTCCTCGCGCGGCAGCCTCAGCTTGCCCGCCTCGGTCGCCTCGCGCACCAGATCCCACAGGCCGTGCACGCCGCGCCACTGCTTCGGATGCTTCTCGACATAGGCCTCGAAGTTCCGGCGCTGGAATTCGACGACGCGGAACATGAGCGTCATCGGCTGCACCAGCCCGTCGGCGCGCCCGACTTCCGACGGCGCGCCCGCCTGCACGGCGATGTCGCCGTCGCCCGTGCAATCGATGGTGACCCGCGCGCGGATGGCGAGCGGGCCCGATTTCGTTTCGAACACGGCGCCTTCGACTTTTCCATCGCCGAGCACGCCGCTCGCGAAGGCGTGGAAGACGAACTGCACGCCGGCTTCGTCCAGCAACTCGAGCGCGATCAGCTTGAACCACTCGGGATCGAACGGCACCACATAGCCCGTCGCGAGCGACGGCTCGATCGCGCCGCCCGCCTTCACCAGGCGCTCGAGGAGCGTCTTGAGTGCGCCGGCAATGATCGCCTCGCCCGGCCCGTGGTCGGTGGGCAGGAGCGTCGTCGCGCCCTTCTTCTCCTTCGTCGGATGCGCCGTGTGGAAGGACATGAGCGGCATGACGAGCGCCGCCGTCGCGTTGCCGCCGAGAAAGCCGTAGCGCTCGGCAAGGACGACTCGCGCGCCCGCCTGCGCCGCGCCGAGCGCTGCGCCGAGGCCGGCCGGCCCGCCGCCGACGACGAGGACGTCGGTTTCGGCGGCGACCCGCGCCCGCCGTGGCGGCAGCTCGATCCGTTCCGGATCTTCAGGCCGCTTTAGCGAGGGCATGCGGCTTCTTCGTGCGCTCCAGCAGCTCGAGGGCGATCTTGATCGTCTGCCGCGAGCGCTCCTGAAGCTCGGGCACCGTCTTCGCGAGCTGCGCCTTGAGGCTGCGGCGCGCGTCCCAGGACTCGTCCAGGTGCGCGCAAAGGCGCCCCGGGTTCACGAGGTTGAGCGGCGGCGCCGGCAGCTTGAGATCCTCGAGGAAGCCCGCCACCTTGCCGGCGTAAGGCAGTGCGACGAAAGGCACGTTGCGCAGCGCCGCGAAGATGAGGAAGTGCAGCCGCATGCCGACCGCGAAGTGGAAGCGGCCCATGAGGGAGAGAATCTGCCCCGAGCTGTATTCGCCGTTCAGCACGCGCGCGCGCTGCGGGCGCAGCATCCTCGCGATCACGGCGTGGCTATGCTGGATGTCGAGCACCGAGTGCTCCATCGGGACGAACACGATGTCGGCGTCGAATCGATCGACCATGAAGTCGGCCGCATTGGCGAGAAGGCCGTGGTAGAGGTTCGGATCGAGGTCGGGCGCGGCCACGCCCGGCTCGCGCACCGACATGCCGACCAGGCGCCGCTTGCCGTCGAGCCCTTCGATCCTGAGCACGTTGCGCGGCAGCGCCTCGGGCTTGAGGAGCAGCGCCGGATCGGCCGTGACGACGACGTCGCGATGCACGCCGGCCGCTTCCAGCGTCTGCTGGGCGCTGCGCTCGCGCACCGTGATCGCGGCGACATCCTCGAGCGCCTCGCGCACCGCGGTCTGCACCGTCGGCTCCGTGAGCGGGCCGGCGCCCACCGCGAAGAGCATCACCGGCACGCCGTGCTCCTTCGCCACCTGCACCTCGCGCAGGTAAACGCGCGCCTCGGCGTCGTAGATGATGCCGCCGCCGCCGAAGAGGAGGAGGTCCAGGCGCTCGAGCTCGGGCACGACTTCTGCACGCGAGAGCTTGCGCACCGGTATCGACCGCTCGACCTTTTGGCGCTGCTTCGTGTCCTCCGCGTTGCGTGAGAACACGGTGATCTCCACGCCGGGCACGTCGCGGCGCAACTGCTCGATGATCGATTGCAGGATCGCCTCGTCGCCCAGGTTGAGCCCGCCGTACGATCCCGTGATGCCCACCTTCGGTCCGCTCATACCGACGGCAGCTTGCAAATTCCGGGCCATGATCCGGTAGGATCGATGCACGATGGCGCTCGAGCTGAAACAGGTCGAATCGGCGCTTACGCACGACCTGAACAATTTCCTGCAGGTCATTCTCGGCAACCTCGAGCTCCTCAAGCGCCGCGGCGAGCTCGTGCCCGAGATCGTCGAGGCGGCGCTCGCGGCAACGCGCCAGGCGGGGATCCTCGCCGAGCGCCTGGGTGCGATCGGGCGCCTGCGCCGCCAGGAATTGCGCAGCCTGGAGGTGAATCGCCTTCTCGCCGAGCTGGCACCGCTCCTCGAGCGCACCGTCGGCCCCGCCATACGCCTGGAGCTCAAGCTCGCCTCGGATGCGCCGGCGGCGCTCGCCGATCCGCAGTCGCTGCAGCTCGCCCTCCTCGAGCTCGCCACCAACGCGCGCAATGCGATGCCGGCCGGCGGTCGCCTCGCGATTTCGACCGCCGCTGCCGGCAGCTTTGTCCGCATTTCGCTCGCCGACACCGGCTGTGGAATGCCGCCGCGGCCTGCGGAGCCGACCGGTCTCGGCCTCGAGATCGTCGAGCAATGCATGACGCTCGCCGGCGGCCGCATGGAGCTCGACTCCACCGATATGGGAACCACGGCCAAGCTCTATCTCCCGGTGGCGACATGACCCTCGATCGCGCCACGCTGCGGCGCCCCTTGCTCGAGCTCCACAAGACGCTCGTCGACGCCGAGCGCGAGGACTACGAGCGCGGGCGCGGCCGCATGTCGGACGGCGAATTCCTGAAGGCGCTGATCGACGACCCGGCATTCGCCTGGCTGGGCGCGCTCACCGCGCTCATCGTGCGGCTCGAGGAGCTCGAGCCCACCGAGGTGCCGAAGGAATATCTCGCCGAGATCCGGCGCCTGCTCAAGCCCGATGCCGCAGGCTCACCCTTTCAACGCAAGTACGGCGAGCTGCTGCAGAAGCGGCCGGAGGCGCTCGTCGCGCACGGCGCCGTGATGCGGGCGCTTCAAAGCTGACGGTCGGATGTCCCGACGGTGCTGAGCGAGTGACACTTCGGGCATCTCACGAGCAATTGCACCGATGCATTGAACATCGAGCGAAAGCTGGCCATCGAAACGCCCTGCGCAAGAGGGGTACGGCAAGAGCCGCACAGCAAGTCCTCGCGGTCGTCACCCAGAAACAACGGAGAGGGATGCCGGACATCCAATATGGTGGCGTCCTCGCTTGGCCAGGTCCGCACCAGCGGCAGTCGGGTCTGCTTGTGCCTTGGTGCCGGCTTGCGGCGCTTTTTCTTCACCTGGACTTCTAGTCGATGCGCGCGCCGGAGATCTTCACTACGCGCGCCATCTTGTCGAAGTCGCCGCGCAGGAGCTGAGCGAACGCGTCCGGTGTCATCGCCTCGGGGATCACGCCCTGCTTGTCGAGGCGCTCGAGGATCACCGGGTCCTTCAGCAGCTTGCCGACCCCCGCGTTGATCGCATCGACGGTCGCGCGCGGGATGCCGGCGGGCCCGAGGATGCCGATCCACGAGTCGAACGAGTAGCCGGGCACGCCGGATTCATCGATGGTCGCGAGCTCCGGCAGGAACTTGGAGCGCTTCTTGCCGGTCGAGCCGATGGCGCGCACGCGCGCGTCCTTGATGAAGGGCAGCGCGCCGATGTTGGCGGAGATCACCGCTTGCGCGCGGCCGGCGAGCACCTCGTTCACCGCCTCGCCGGTCGACTTGTACGGCACATGCACCACGTCGATGCCTGCGAGGCTCACGAAGTACGCCATGGAAAGATGCGTGGCCGAGCCGCTGCCCGCGCTCGCGTAGTTCATTTTCCCCGGATTTTCCTTCGCATAGGCGATGAACTCGCGCACGTTCCTCGCCGGAACGGCGGAAGAAATGAGAAGCACGTAGTCGACGTTGCCGAGATGCGCGATCGGCGTGAAATCGCGCAGGGGATGGTACGGCAGCTTGGTGTAGAGAGAGCCGCCGATCGTATGGCTCGCGGCCGCAAGGATCAGCGTCTGGCCGTCGGGCGGCGCCTTCGCGACGAACGCAGTGCCGATCGTGCCGCCGGCGCCGGCGCGGTTCTCGACGATCACGGTGCGTCCGAGCGCGGCGCCGAGCTCGGCGTTGATCGAGCGCGCGACGATGTCCTGCACGCCGCCCGCTGCGAAGGGAACGATGATGCGCGTCACGGGCTGTGCGCTCGCGAGCGTCGCCACGAGCGAAACGAGCGTGCAAAGCCATTTCACGGGCGGCACCAATCCTTGATGATCGCTTCGTACATCGCCACCGCCTGGCGGATGCGCTCCATGCTGCACCACTCATCGGTCTGGTGCGCCATCTGCGGCTCGCCGGGGCCGAGGACGAGGGTCGGCGCTCCGGCGTACGCCTTCAGCAGGTTGGCGGCGTCCGTCATATAAGTAGCGGTCTTCGCCTCGGGACGCGAGCCAAGGTGGGCCTTGCAGATTTCGAACACGCGCTCGACCCATTCTTCCTGCGGCGGCGTCCACACCGGCGGCAGGTCGGAGAAGACCTGCATCTCTGCGTCGCTGCCCAGAGTCTGGCGCAAGCGCGCGAGAAGCGCCTGGTGGTCCATGCCGGGCACGGTGCGGATGTCGACGCCGATCGATGCGGTGTCCGGCACCATGTTGACGCCGCTGCCGCCGGTCATCGTGCCGACGTTCATCGTCGGCGCACCCATCACCGGATGCGTGCCCGCGCGGAAGTCGAAGCGCTCGAGCTCCGTGACCGCGCGCGCCGCCTTGTAGATCGCGTTCGAGCCGAGGTGCGGCATCGAGCCGTGGGCGGAGATGCCCTTGAAGCTCGCATGGAACTTGATCGAGCCCTTGTGCCCGACGTACGGATAGTTCGAGGTCGGCTCGCCGACGAGCAGCGCGCCCGCCTTGCCAAGGAGCTGCGTGCGTGCGAGATGCTGCGAGCCGATGCAGCCGCCCTCCTCCGCCGCGGTGAGCACCACTACGATCCCCGGTGTGCCCTTCAGCTTGCTGGAAAACGTGCGCGCCGCGAGCAGGATCGCGGCGACGCCGGCCTTCATGTCCGAGGAGCCGCGGCCGTAGAGCTTGTCGCCGTCGGTCTCGCCGGAAAACGGATCCTTGGACCAGGGACGCGCGCCGAGCGCGACGGTGTCGATGTGGCCGGTGAGGCAAAGCGGGTGCTTTCCTTCAGTCCCGCCGGCGCGCGCGACGACGCTGGTACGGCCCGGCTCGTAGTCGTGGTAGTCGATCCGGAAACCCCACTCTTCGAGGAGCCCGCCCGCACGATGCGCGCAGTCACGCTCGCGCCCCGGAGGGTTGATGGTATCGAACGCCAAAAGCTCACGCGTGAGGCCGACGGCATCGGCAATGCTCATGCCGCCATGATACTGGCCTTACCGTTCGCGGATTGCGGCGACCTTTAGTCGACGCTCGACCGGCGCATACGGCCCATCGGCGATCACGTCGAGCGAGCCCAGGAACACCTCGAGCGGCGGGACTTCGTCGCCGGCGACCCAGGCGGCAATCTTTTCCTTCGGCACATGCAAGAACGCCGCTAGCTGCGCGCGGCCGCCGAGCGTGAGCTGCGCTTGCCACACGGTGTCCGCATAGATGGTGCGTTGGTCCACGGCGGCTCGCATGTCTATGCCGACGGGCGATCGGTGCGGCGCCGCCGCGGCACGCCCGCGGCTTCGCGAGCAGAGCGCCTGTCGTGCTCGGCCAGGATGAGTTCCATGGCGCGCTCGAAGACCGCCCGCGGCGGCCCGGATCGCGCCGCAAGCCACTCCTCGAGCTCGGCTTTCTGCACGCCGAGGAATGCCGCGAGCTTCTCGCGCCCGCCTTGCAGGTGCTCGCACTGCTGCAGGATGCGCGCGCACATCTCTGCCCACCGCGGTTGCTGGACCATGCGGCGGTTCCTAGCAAACTCTGTTCCTAAGGTTTACCCGTTCGGCTACTCTTCTCCTCAAGGAGGGAACATGGACCGCAGAAACGCCATAAAAGCAGCGGCTGCGATGTTGGGCGCCACCGGTTTGCGCGATGCGCTCGGCGCCGTCGGCGGCATGGCCGAGCTCGGCTTCGCCGAGCTGCCCGACGGCACGCTCGCCGAGCAGGCGCTGTACAGCCTGCCGGGCAAGGTGCCGCTCATCAAGAAGACCTTCCGCCCGCCGAACTTCGAAACGCCCATCCAGTATTTCCGCACGCCGATCACGCCGAACCGCGCCTTCTTCGTGCGCTGGCACCTCGCGGCGATCCCGCAGATCGAGCTCAAGAACTGGAAGCTCGCGGTCGGCGGCGACAGCGCCGAGCGGCAGCTCACTTTCACGATGAACGAGCTGAAGAAGCAGTTCAAGCCCACCGAGATCACCGCGGTATGCCAGTGCTCGGGCAACCGGCGCGGGCTCTTCGAGCCGCACGTCGCCGGCGTCGAGTGGGGTTCCGGCGCGATGGGCAACGCCGTATGGAAAGGCGTGCGCCTGAAGGACGTGCTCGGAAAAGCGGGCGTGAAGGGCGATGCGATCGAGGTGGTGCTCGACGGCTACGACCACGGCCCGCTCGAGAAGACGCCGGACTTCGTGAAGTCGCTCCCGGTCGACGTGGCGCTCGCGGACAACACGCTCATCGCCTTCGAGATGAACGGCCTGCCGCTGCCGCACTGGAACGGCTTCCCGGCGCGCCTGATCGTTCCCGGCTGGACCGGAACCTACTGGGTGAAGCAGCTTGCGAGCGTGAAGGTGGTGTCGCAGCCGGAAAAGAATTTCTGGATGAGCACCGCGTATCGCCTGCCGCGCGGCAAGTTCCAGACGCCCACCTTCAAGTCGCAGCTCTACGCGCCGAACGAGCCGATCACGACGATGGTGGTCAACTCGCTCATCACCTCGCTCAAATCCGGCCAGCAAGTCCCGCGCGGCAAGCCGCTCGAGATCCGCGGCGTCGCCTGGGACGGCGGCTCCGGCATCGCCAAGGTCGAAGTCAGCACCGATGGCACGCGGTGGATGCCCGCAAAGCTCGGCAAGGAGCTCGGCAAGTTCTCGTTCCGGGAATTCGCCTTGAGCGTGCCGACGAAAGAAGCGACCTCGATGGTGGTCATGGCGAGGGCGACGAGCAACTCGGGCGAGACGCAGGTGAACGAGCTCATCTTCAACCCCGCCGGCTATCACCACAACGTGATCCAGCGCCTTTACGTCGAGGTGGTCTGATGCGTGCCGCCCTGCTCTTCATCCTCCTGACCGGCACCGCGGCTGCGCAGGAAGACAAGGTCGTGCTGAAAGACGCCCCGGGCCGCGACAAGGCGATGCAGTGCGTCGCCTGCCACAGCCTCGACTACATCCAGATGAACTCGCGTTTCCTCGACAAGGCGGGGTGGACGGCGTCGGTCAACAAGATGATCAACGCCTTCGGCGCGCCGATCGCGAAGGAAGACGTCGACACGATCGCGACCTATCTCAGCGAGAACTACGGGAAGAAGTAGTCAGCGCGGCTCGACGAGACGGCGCTTGCCCGGAAGCCACACGCCGCTATCGATGTCATTCAGGCGTCCAGCCGGCGCGCCTTCGAGCGGATGCTCGTCGAGGCCGGGGCAGAGCTTCAGCTCGCGGGCACGAGCCACTGCTGTCGAGAGCGAGGACGGGAGCAAAAATTGCACCGGAGCAGCCTGCCTCGAGGGCATGGCACCCGTCTTGCAACGTGGCGTGTTGCAGTTCCCATCAACACTCCATGGAGATTCAATCGTGATGGTCAAGGCAATCACAGCAGCAGTAGCGGCAGCGTTCGTCGCGGTCGCGGGGGCGTCGTGGGCTCAGTCCGGCGGCGGCGCAGGCGGCAGCATGGGCGGCACTTCGAGCAGCTCGACGGGCGCCGGGACGAGCACGGGATCGAGCGTCGGCTCGAGCACCGGCTCCACCAGCTCGCCGAGCGGAGTCGGCGGCTCCACCGTCGGCGGCGCAACAGCGGGCAGCACCGCCTCGACGCCAAGCGAGTGCATCGGCAAGACAGGCCTCGAGCGCGACCAGTGCTTGCGTCAATACGGCTCGAGCGTCGACTCATCGGCCTCGGGTGGAACGACCGGTACGACTTCGGGCAGCCTGGGCGGCAGCACCTCGGGCAGCACGAGCCCGAGCACGACCTCGCCCACCACGAAGTAAGGTCGTGACGACCGATAAGGCCGTGCGCGAAAGCGTACGGCCTTATTTTTTCGCGGCGTAGCCGTCGAAGATGACATCGACGGCGCGCAGGAAGACGCCATCCGGGATCGCTTCACGACCTTCAAGCCAGCGGCGCAATCGGGCGACGCCGACGCGCATGCGGGCCGCGAGAAACAGGCGTCCTCCCGCTATCGCGACTGCGTGCTGAAGCGTGCTGCGGTACGTCTGCCGATCTTGCATCCCGGCCCCCCATGGCATTTGGGATCAGGCATGAGTATTCCTGATATCGACTTATGCGATGCTTATCGGCCCCGCGAGCCGGGCGCTAGAAGAAGTCGATGAGAAAAATCAGGGCGAGCACGAGGAGCGCGAGGAGCGGGACGACGATCGGAATCCAGTTTACGAACCGCTCTTCGTCGCGCTCCGGGAGCTCCCGCATGCCCGCCCTTTCCTCCTCCACCTCGCTCGCGGCGAGCGTGCGTCACACAGGCTTAAGCACGCCTTAAGATAGCGGAAGTAGAAGGAACCCCATGCGAGTGCTCGTCGTAGAAGACGATCCGATGATCGGTCGCGCAGTCCTCTCGGGACAGCGCGACAGCGGCTATGCGACCGACTGGGTGCGCGACGGCGTGGAGGCGGAGCTCGCGCTCGCGAACGGCGGCTACGACGCGGCGCTGCTCGACCTCGGCTTGCCGCGGCGCGAAGGCATCGACATCCTGAAGGCGCTGCGGCGCGGCAACCAGGACCTGCCGGTGCTCATCATCACGGCGCGCGACTCGGTGTCCGACCGGATCACCGGCCTCGACAGCGGCGCCGACGATTACCTGGTCAAGCCCTTCAGCCTGGACGAGCTCCTCGCGCGCATCCGCGCGGTGATCCGCCGGCGCGTCGGCCGCGCCTCGCCCGAGATCCGCTACGGCGCGCTGGTGGTCGATCCTGCGCGCCGGCGCGTCGTGTTCCGCGACAAGCCGGTCGAGCTCTCGGCGCGCGAGTTCGCCGTGCTCGAGGCGCTCCTGCAGGAGCCCGGCGCCGTGGTGTCGCGCCAGAAGCTCGAGGAAGCGGTCTACGGCTGGGGGCAGGAGGTCGAGTCGAACAGCGTCGAGGTGCACCTGCACAACCTGCGCCGCAAGCTCGCCGCCGAGCTGATCCGCAACCTGCGCGGCGTCGGCTACCGGGTCGCCAAGATCGATTGAAGTCAATCCGCGCCAAGCTGGTGCTCTGGCTTGTCGGCGGCTGCGCCGTCGGCCTCGCCACCGTCACCGTCGCCACCTATACGTTCGCGCGCACCGAGCTGCGTCGCGTCTTCGACGGCGAGCTGCAGCAGATCGCGCAGGCGGTCGATCTGCGGGAAGACTGGACCGAGGCGGGCCGCGTGCGCATCGCGCGCGAAGGCGTGCTCTTCGCCGTGCGCGCCTACGACTCGAACGGCCGGCTCTACTTCGAGACGGCGCTGCCGTCCATGCCCGACGATGTGCCGAAATCGGGCAGCGCCGGCTTTACCTACGAAGACACCGGGCAAGGCCGCTGGCGGATCTACACGCACGTCTCGCAGCAGGGCATCGTGCAGGTCGGCCAGCCGGTCGAGACCCGCGTCGCGGCGGCGCGCGACCTCTCGTGGCGCGTGGTGACGCCGCTCCTCGTCTTCCTGCCGCTGCTCGGCGTGCTGATCGCCTGGCTGCTGCGTCCCGGCCTCGCCGCGCTGAACGAGACCTCGCGCCTGGTGAGCGATCGCGACGCGGCCCGCCTCGATCCGCTGCCGACCGGCAACGTGCCGAGCGAGCTCTTGCCGCTCGTGCGGCAGATCAATGCGCTGATGGAGCGCCTTGCCGCAGCGCTCGAGGCGCACCGGCGCTTCCTCGCCGATGCGGCGCACGGCCTGCGCTCGCCGATTGCCGCGATCGGCCTGCAGGCGGAGCTTGCCGCGCGCTCGCGCAGTCCCGAGACGCTCGACACCGCGCACGACGAGCTCGTGCGCGGCACGCAGCGCGCCGCGCGCCTCGTGCAGCAGCTGCTCGACTTCGCGCGCTTCGAGCCCGGCACCGCGGGCGAGGCGCCGCGCCCGCTCGACCTCGCCGCGCTCGTGCGCGACGTGCTCTCCGCGCATGCGCTCCTCGCGGAAGAGCGCGACGTCGACCTCGGCGCGGACATGCCCGCCGAGGTACCGGTGACGGGACGCGCAGAGGAGCTGCGGGCACTGCTCGCCAACCTCGTCGACAACGCGCTGCGCTACGCGCCGCGCGCGAGCGCGGTCACCGTCGCCCTGCGGCGGCGCGGCGCATCGGTGGAGATCGAAGTCACCGACGCGGGGCCGGGCATCCCGGCCGCCGAGCGCGAGCGGGTCTTCGAGCGCTTCTACCGCGTCGAGGGCGATCCGACGCGCGGCACCGGCCTCGGCCTCTCCATCGCCAGAGCGATCGTCGAGCGCCATCGCGGCGCAATCACGCTGGCTGACGCGCATCCCGGCGCACCGATGCCGGGCCTCGCCGTGCGCATCGTGCTGCCGAGCGGCGAGGGCACGGCAAGGTCTGCACAGTCGGCGGATTTAAGCGTCGCTTAAGCGTGACTGGACAATGCTTGGGTTGCGGCACCGCCGGTGCAGGAGCGCTGCACTTTCTCCATGGTTGATAGGAAAGCTGGCGCATCGCTCCATTGCAACGCCTCCGACGCCGGCGTGCGCCGCGCCCTTCCCTAAGCCTGAACCGCGGTGAGGATCTCCTCGACCGGTAGCGCGACGCTGCGCGACTCGGTGCCCCGCGTCACTTCCAGCTCGAGGATGCTGCCCGGAGGCGAATCGAGCACGCGGCGCTCGAAATCGCGCGCGTCCGCCACCGGCGCGCCGTTGCAGCTGCGGATGCGATCGCCCGCTCGCACATCGGCCCGCGCCGCGGCGCTGCCCGAGCGCACGCCGACCACCACCACGCCCCCGGCCTGATTCGCGGCAGCGATGCCGATCGTGCCCGGAATCGGGCTGTCGTAAGGCTGCGGCGATCGCGCCGAGCGATCGAGCTTGTCGCCGGCACAGGCGACGGTCAATCCGAGGACAAGGAGGACGGTGAAGACGAGGCGCATGCGTTCCAATATAGCGCGCCTCCTTAAGGAAGACTTAAGAGCCTCGACAACTACCGCTGCTTTTCCAATCAGGAGATTCGATTTGACCGTCGAAGGCCGACTTCAGCAAGCTCGACAAGAACCATGACGGCTCGATCAGCCGCCACGAGTTCGACGCGGGCATGAAGGGCTCGAGCTCCTCGACCAAGTCGAGCTCGACGAACGGCAAGTCGAAGTAGCTATTGGGCCGCGGGGCCGAGCGAGCGCGAGAGCTCCTCGGCCTGCGCGGCGACCGACGCGGCTTCCGAGCGCAGGCGCTCGTCGTCGGTCATTGCCCAGGTGAGCCTCGCGTCGACTCGCGCTCCCCGGGCGAGGATCCCCGCGCGCTGGTAGTCCGCCGCCGCCGCCGCCGCACGCGCGTCGCGCAGCGAGTCCTCGGCGAGCTGGATCTGGTCCGGCGCGAAGCGCTCGGTCGCACGGCCGGCGTGCGCCGCCACCGGAAAAGCGATGGCCAGGAGCCACCAAGCGCCTCTCATCGGCGCATGATGCGCCGCGCCAGCTTAATCCCGCATTAAGAGCTGCCCGGGGTCTTGCGCGAGAGCAGCGGGCCGAGAATTTCCATCGGCACCGGAAAGACGATGGTCGAGGTCTTGTCCCCGGCGATCTGGGTTAGGGTCTGCAGGTAGCGCAGCTGCATCGCCTCGCTCTTCTTCGCGAGCATCTCCGCGGCCTGCAGCAGCTTCTCGGAGGCCTGCAGCTCGCCTTCGGCGTGGATCACCTTGGCACGCCGCTCGCGCTCGGCCTCGGCCTGGCGCGCGATGGCGCGGATCATGGTCTCGTTGATGTCGACATGCTTGATCTCGACGTTGGACACCTTGATGCCCCAGGCGTCGGTCTGCTGGTCGAGCACCGTCTGGATGTCCTTGTTCAGCTTCTCGCGCTCGGCGAGGAGCTCGTCGAGCTCGTGCCGGCCGAGGATCGCGCGCAGCGTGGTTTGCGCGATCTGGCTCGTCGCCTCGTTGAAGTTCGCCACTTGAATGATGGCGTTCTGCGGGTCGACGACGCGGAAGTAGAGCACCGCGTTCACCTTCACCGAGACGTTGTCGCGGGTGATGACGTCCTGCGGCGGCACGTCGAAGACCCGCGTGCGCAGGTCGACGCGCACCGTCTGCTGGATCACCGGGATGATGATGATCAGCCCCGGGCCGCGCACCGCCTGGAAGCGGCCGAGCAGGAACACCACCGCGCGCTCGTACTCGCGATACACCTTGAGCGACATGAAGAGCAGGATGGCGGCGATTACTACGACGCCGACGCCGAAATTGATCATCGTTCGACCTCCACGGTTAGGACGAGCCCCTGCATCGACGTGACGCGCAGCCGCTCGCCGCGGCGCACCGGCCCGGCGGCACGCACGCGCCAGCTCTCGCCGTGCACGCGCGCCCAGCCTTCGCCCTCGAAATCCTCCAGCGCCTCGGCCGAGGCGCCGATCATCTGCTCCCGCCCGCTCACCACCGGTCGCCGGTGCGCGCGCATCAGCATGCCGAGCACGAAGATGAGGAACCCCGCGCTCGCCGCGGCGACGCCGCCGATCAGCGCATAAGGGATCTCGAACTGCGGCAGGTTGCGCTCCTCGATCAGCATGATCGAGCCGACGACGAAGGCGGCGAGGCCGCCGATGCCGAGCGAGCCGTAGGCCGGAAAAAACGCCTCGGACACCATGAAGCCGATGCCGAGCAGCATCAGCGCGAGCCCCGCGTAGTTGACCGGCAGGAGATGAAGCGCATACGCGGCGATGAGGAGCGCGATGACGCCGACCACGCCGGGCATGACGAGGCCCGGATTCATGAATTCGAAAAGGAGCCCGTAGACGCCGGCGAGGATCAGGAGGTACGCGACGCTCGGATTGGTGATCACGGAGAGGAACTGCGTGCGCCAGTCGCTCTGCACTTCCTGGACCGCCGCGCCGGCGAGGCTCAGCTTCTTCTTGTCCACCGTCTTGCCCTCGAGCTCGGCGAGGAGCGCCGGCACATCGGCGGCCACGTAATCGATCACCTTGAGCTTCAGCGCCTCTTCCGCCGGCAGGCTCACCGCCTCGCGCACCGCCTGCTCCGCCCAGTCGGCATTGCGGTGGCGCATCTGCGCAAGACCGCGGATGTAGGCGACGGCATCGTTCGTCACCTTCTTCGTCATCGTGTCTTCCGTTTTCTTGCCCTCCTTGTCCGTGGAGGGCGCGCCCCCCATGAGCGACACGGGCGAGGCCGCGCCGAGGTTCGTGCCCGGCGCCATCGCCGCGATGTGCGATGCGTAGAGGATGAACGTGCCGGCGCTCGCGGCGCGCGCCCCGCTCGGCGCAACGAACGACGCGATGGGAACCGGAGAGGCAAGAATGCTCTTTATGATCTCGCGCATCGAGCTGTCCAGGCCCCCCGGCGTGTCGATGCGCAGCACGACAAGCTGCGTGCCGTCGCTCGCCGCCCGCTCGATCGCGCGGCGCACGAAGTCCGCCGTCGCCGGCCCGATCGCACCCTCGACGGGTACGACAGCCACCGGGGCGGCCAGCGCCTGGCCGATCCACAGCAATGCGGTCAAGAAGACAGCGCGCATGAATGACAGCCTAGCGCATTGACCGCCGCAAGGCGGGCTTTTAATGGCTTTAGACGCTACCGGCGCGCCTTTTCGGCGGTCACTCTCAATCTACAATTCACCCGGCATCGGAAACTCATAGACGGCGAGGAGGCCCATGAACTGGAATCGTCACATGCTGATCATCCGCGCCGCTTGCCTGGCGCTCGCCACCGCTCTGGTTTCTCCAGCGTTAGCACAAGAGTGGCCCGCCAAACCGATCCACATCATCGTGCCGTTCCCCCCGGGACAAGGCGCCGACATCATTGGCCGGCTGGTTGCAGACCAGCTTGGCCCGGTGCTCGGACAACCGATCGTGGTCGAGAACCGGCCGGGCGCCGGGAGCATGGTGGGAACCTCCTTTGCAGCCAAGTCCCCGGCCGACGGGTATACGCTGCTGATCGGCGGCACGAGCGCGATCGTCATCAATCCCCACCTCTTCCGCAACCTCGACTACAAGCTGGCCGACTTCGCGCCGGTGACGAATATTGCGCTGCTGCCGATGATCATCTGCGTGGCGAACTCGGTGCCCGCGCATTCGATACAGGAATTGATCGCCCTTGCAAAGCAACATCCCGGCGAGCTCACCTACGGCTCTTCCGGCAACGGCAGCACTCACCACCTCGTCCAGGCGCTGTTCGCTTCGGCGGCCGGCATCAGCATCAACCACGTTCCCTACAAGGGCTCGGCGGCCAGCATGACCGATCTCATCAGCGGTCGGATCACGATGCTTGCCGACGTTCTGCCGGCGGTCATGCCAAGCGTGCGCTCCGGCAAGGTGCGTGCGCTCGGCATCACTTCGAGCAAGCGCTCGCCGTTCTTCCCCGAGCTTCCCACGGTCGCCGAACAGGGAGTGCCGGGCTACGAGGCGGTGGCGTGGGCGGGCCTCTTGGCGCCCGCCGGCACGCCGGATGCCGTGCTGCAGCGGCTGAACGTAGAGGTCGTCAAGCTGATCAACACCCCTGAATCGCAGAAACGCTTCCACGATCTCTCGATGCAGACGATCGGCGACTCGCGCGCAGACTTCGCGGCGTTCCTCGACACTGAATACGAGCGTTGGGGACGTGCAGTGAAGGTATCGGGCGCCACGGTGGATTGATGCGGGTCATCGACTTTCGGCTGAGGCCGCCGATGGCCGGCTTTCTCGGCATGGTGATGTACGCGCAGATCGACCGCACGGCGCGCATGGCGGGCGGGCTCGGCATGCCGCTCGCACCCTCGGTGCGCGAGCGCTCGCCGGAGAAAATGATCGGCGAGATGGACACCGCCGGCGTGCGCTACGGCGTGGTCCCGGGCCGCATCTCGCCGGTGCTCGGCACGATCGAGGCTGAGGACATCCATTCCATCGTGGCGCGGTACCCGGACCGGCTCTTCGCCTATGTCGGCATCGATCCCGTCGACCGGCGTAAGGCCGTGGCTGCGATCGACAAGGCGATGACGCGGGGCGCAAAGGGCGTGGTGATCGAGCCCGGGCTCTCTTCGAACCCGATGCATCTCGACGATGCACGCATGTACCCGATCTACTCGCATTGCGAAGACCGCAAGGTACCGGTGCTCTTCATGGCCGGCGGCAATGCCGGGCCGGACATTACCTACACTTCGCCCGAGCATATCGACCGGGTAGCACGCGACTTCCCGCAGCTACGCATCATCTCGGGGCATGGCAACTGGCCGTGGGTGGCGGAGATCATCCACGTCTGCTATCGCCGGCCGAACATCTGGCTCTCACCGGACATGTATATCTTCGGCGGCATGCCCGGCGCGCTCGACTACGTCAATGCAGCGAACGGCTTCCTCGCCGACCGATTCCTCTTCGGCACCGCCTATCCGCTGCTGCCTTTCAAGGACGCCGTGGATGCTTTCCTGCGGTTCCCGCTCAAGGAATCGGTCATCGATCGCGTGCTCTACAAGAACGCCGCCGACTTGCTGGGCCTCCCCGGCTAGCGATCGCGATGCCGTACGCACAGAGCTCCGAGGGGCGGATTCACTACGACCTCGTCGATCACGTCGCGCCGTGGGTGGATGAGCCGGAGACGATCGTGTTCCACCACGGCATCGGTGCAAGCGCCGGCATCTGGGCGCGCTGGATGCCGCGCCTGATCGACCGTTATCGCCTGGTCGTGTTCGATATGCGCGGCTATGGCCGCTCGCACATCCCCGCGCCGGGGGCAAAGTGGACGCTGGATCTTCTGGTCGAGGATCTCTTCGCGGTGGTGCGCGCATCGGGCGCCGGGAAAGTACACCTGGTCGGCGAATCGATAGGCGGCACGATCGCCTTGCGCACGACGCTGCGGCATCCCGAGCTCGTGCACACGTTGACCATCAGCAACGGCGCTGACAAGGGCGCGCCGCTGCAAAAGGTGCACGAGTGGCAGCGCCAGATCGATGAGCAGGGAATCAAGGCCTGGTCGGATCAGTTCATGCGCGACCGCTTCTATGACGGCGTGCTGGGCGAGGCGGAGCACGCCTGGTACGCGCGGCAGCAAGAGGCCTGGACGCGCGACTCGATCCTCGGCGCGCTCGGCGTGCTGGTCGGCACGGACTTGCGCACCGAGCTGCCGCACCTCGCCCTGCCGGTGCTGCTCATGCACGGTGATTCGAGTCCGTTCATCCCGGTGAGCGTCATGGCGGACATGCACCGGGCGCTGCCCGATGCACGCTTCCAGGTCTTCCCGCGCGCGAAGCACGGGCTGCCTTTCTCGCACGCCGACCACTGCGCAGCGACGCTGCGCGCCTTTCTCGACTCGCAAGCCGCAGGCTGACCATGGTCTGGCAGAGCGAGCCGCCTTTCGCTGCCGAGGCGCTGACCCTACCCGCTTTCGACTTGCCCGCGGCTGCATGCGACGCGCACGCGCACGTCTTCGGACCGGCTGCGCGCTACCCCTGTGTTCCCGAGGCGCGCTACTCGCATCCAGCTCACAGCGGTCCGGAAAACTACGCGAGGGTGAGGCAGCGTCTCCGTACTCCGCGCGCGGTGCTCGTGCAGCCGAGCTACTACCGCTTCGACAACCGCTGTCTACTCGATGCGCTCTGCACGGATACAACGAACCTCCGCGGCGTGGCGATGATCGACCCTGAGGGCCGATTGCCCGAGCTCGCGGACTGGCACCGGCGCGGCGTGCGGGGGCTGCGCGTCGATCTCTTTCGTGAGCAGGCGCTAGGGCGCAGCCTCGCGCAGGTGAGCGCGGCGCTGGCGAAGCTCGCCGATCTCGCCGCTGCGCAAGGATGGAGCGTGGACCTCTACGCGCCCGGAATGCTCGTCGCAGCGCTCGTCGACCACCTGGCCGCGCTACCGTCGCCGGTGTCCATTGCACACTTGGGCTATTTCCATCCCGATACGGACGAAGCGGCCCTGTTCGACGCATTCGTCGAGCGGGCCGCCAGGTCGAGAAACCTGTGGATCAAGCTGACGGGATCGTACCGGCTCGCCTCGCCGGCCGCGCAGCACCGCGTGGACGACATGGCCCGGACGCTGGTCGCCGCAATGCCCGAGCGGTTGCTCTGGGGATCGGATTGGCCTCACGTGCTCGCCGATCCGACCGACACGGGTGTGCTGCTCGCCCGAATGGATGTGTGGTGCGCGGATGTACGCCTGCGCAACCGCATCCTGGCTGAAAATCCATCGCGCCTGTACTGGGCGGCTGAGACCTAGCACAAGGCCGCTATCCAGCGCGCGGCCGCGTCCGCCATTTCTTTCATCAGCGGCTCGCCTTTCAGCGAATGATCGGCGCCCTCGAGCCAGTGCATGGTCCAAGGCGCTTTCACAGGGGTGAGCGCCTTCTCCATCAGCTCGCGCGTGCATAGCTTGTCGCGCGTGCCGTTGAAGCAGAGCACCGGCACGCGGATCGCGGGCAGATGCGCATCGCGCAGCTTCTCGGGCTTTCCGGCCGGGTGCAGCGGATAGGCGAAGAGGAGCAGCCCGTCGCAGGCAAAGCCATCCGCCGCGAGCATCGTCGCCACGCGGCCGCCCATCGAGCGCCCGCCGAGGATGAGCTTGCCGCGGCCGCGCAGCGGCTCGGCGACGGCGGCGAACGCGGCTTTGAGCTCCGGCATCCGGTCGGGCATGCGCGAGCCGCGCTCACGGTAGGGAAAATTGAAGCGCACCACTTCGATGCCGCGCGCTTCAAGCGCCGCCGCGGTCGCGAGCATCGCGCCATCGTCCTTGTGGCCGCCGGCGCTGTGACCGCAGATGAAAAGCGCAGGCGGCATCGCGCGCGATTCTAGTATCCTTGCGCCTCCCTATGCGCTGGCCCCTCTTTCTCATCGCGCTCGCTTGTGCGGCGCTCGCGCAGGCTGCGCCGCAGCCGCCCGCATTTCGCCTCGGCGATGTCGCCACGCCGCTGGAATACAGCGCGGCGCTCGCCATCGACCCGCGCCAGTCCGAGTTCGCGGGTGAAGTACGCATCGCCATCCGCGTCAACCGGGCGACGCCGGTGCTCTGGCTGAATGCCACGAATCTCAAGATCGACTCCGCCGAGTTCGAGCAAGGACGCCGCAAGATCGACGTGAATGTGCTTCCGGGCGGCGAGGACTTCATCGGCTTCGAGGCGCGCGGCGCCGATTTCACGCCGGGCATCATCCTCGCGAGGCTGCGCTACCGGGGAGCGCTCGAGCCGGTCTCGACCCGCGGGCTCTTCCGCCAGCAGGATCGGGGCGAGTGGTACGTCGTGTCGCAGTTCGAGGCGATCTCCGCGCGGCGCGCCTTTCCCTGCTTCGACGAGCCGGGCTGGAAAACGCCGTGGCAGCTGACGATCGATGCGCCGGCGCGCGACGTGGTGGTCAGCAACACACCCGAGACGCGCGCCGCGGCGGCGCCGGGGCGCAGCGGCTGGACGCGGCATGAATTCGCCCAGACGAAGCCGCTGCCGACTTATCTCGTGGCGATGGCGGTCGGCCCCTTCGAGGTCGTCGACGGCGGCACCGCCGGCGCGAAGAAGACGCGGCTGCGCTACCTCACGCAGAAGGGCCGCGCCGACGAAGCGAAATGGGCGAAGGAGGTGACGCCGAAGCTTCTCGAGTCGCTCGAGGACTATTTCGGCATCCCCTACCCGTTCGAGAAGCTCGACGCGGTGAGCATTCCCCAGACCACTGGCTTCGGCGCGATGGAGAACGTCGGCATGATCACCTACGCGTCGGCGCTCATCCTCGCCACGCCGCGCGAAGACACCGTGCCGTTCAAGCGCCGCTATGCGGCGGTCGCGGCGCACGAGATCGCGCACATGTGGTTCGGCAACCTCGTGACGCTCGACTGGTGGGACGACACCTGGCTGAACGAGGCATTCGCGAGCTGGATGGGCAGCAAGACCATCCAGCGGCTCAAGCCCGAATGGGACGCGGGCTACACCACCGGCCGCTCCCGCAAGTACGCACTCGAGGCCGACCGCCTGGCGAGCGCGCGCCAGGTGCGCAACCCCGTGCTCGAGAAGGGCGAGATCTGGGCCGCATTCGACAGCATCACCTACAACAAGGGCTCGGCGGTCCTCTCGACTTTCGAGACGTGGTTCGGCGCCGAGCGCTTTCGCGAAGGCGTGCGCGCCTTCCTGGACCGGCACGCCTACGGCACGGCGAGCGCCCAGGATTTCGTCAAGGCGATCGGCGAAGCCGCCGGACGCGGCCCCGAAGCGCTCGCGACGTTCCGCGCCTTCATCGAGCAGCCCGGCGTACCGCTCCTCGATATCGCACTCGATTGCAGCCAGGCGCCGCTCCTGGATGTGCGCCAGCAGCGCCTGCGGCCGGTCGGCTCGAGCGCGCCGGACCTGCGCTGGACCACCCCCGCCTGCTTTCGCCAGGGCGCGCGCACCGAATGCGCGGACATCAAGGGAAAATCAGAGCGCGTGTTGCTCGCCGGAGGAGCCTGCCCGGCGTGGCTCCTCGCCAATCCGGGCGGCAAGAGCTACTACGTGCCGCGCTACGCGCCCGAGCTCGCGCAGCAACTGCGCAAGAACGTGGCTGCATTCAGCGCGGACGAGATGATCGCCACGACGACCGATGCCGGCATCCTCGCCGAGTCGGGATTGATCGGCATCGGCGACGCGCTCGCCTGGGCGAGCGCCGGTCTCGACCATCCGTCGCTCCTCGCGCGCCGCTTCGCGGTCAACCTGGTGCAGGAGCAGCGCGACGCATGGCTCGGGCCGAAGGAGGCGGAGGCGAAGCGCGCCCTCCTCGACAAGCGGCTCGTGCCGCTCGCTCGGCAGCTCGGCTGGCGCGAGCGCCCCGGCGACACGGACGAGCTGCGCGACCTGCGCGCCACGCTCATGCCCTTCGCCGCCGACAAGGGCGACCCGGCGCTGCGCGCCGAAGCGCGCGAGCTCGCGCTCGCCTGGATCCAGAAGCGCGATGCCGTGCCGGCGACGATGATCCAGCCCGTGCTCGACACCGCCGCCCGCTTTGCCGATGCCCCGGTGTACGACAAGCTGCGCGCGCTCGTCCTCAAGACCTCCAACCTGCGCGAGCGCTCTTACCTCGTCTATGCGCTCGCGCGGGCGCGCGACCCGGCGCTGCGGGATCGCACGCTCGCCCTGACGCTCGACAAGAGCTTCAACGGCCGCGATGCGCTCGACTTGCTGGAGGACGCGCTCGACGACGAGACGAACCGGCGCGCGGCGTTCGACTTCCTGCGCGCGAGCTACGACCCTCTCGTCGCCAAGCTGCCGGAGCACACGATGACGCGCCTGATGGATTCGCTGGGCGAGCTCTGCACGCGCGAGGAGCGCGATCTCTTCGTCGGCTTCTTCAAGGACCGCGCGCCCGGCATCCTCGGCGGCGCGCGCGCCTACCGGCAAACGCTCGAGCGCATCGACCTCTGCATCGCCGCAAGGAGCGCTTCATGAACAGGTTCCTGCTCGTATTGCTCGCATCGCTGGCATGCGCCCCGGCCGAGGCGCAGCCGTACCCGAACCATCCGGTGCGCCTGATCGTCGGCTTCACCCCGGGCGGCGGCGTCGACATCAACGCGCGCTTCCTGGCGAGCAAGCTCACCGAGCTCCTGGGCCGGCAGGTGCTCGTCGAGAACAAGCCCGGCGCCGGCACCAACATCGCGAACGAATATGTCGCGAAGGCGGCGCCGGACGGCTACACGCTGCTTTTCACGAGCCCGGCGGTGGTGATCAACATGTCGCTCTACAAGGATCCGCACTACGACGCGCTGAAGGATTTCGCCGGCGTATCGATCTTCTCCGAGAGCACCAACCTGCTGGTGGTGCCCGACAGCCTGCCGGCGCGATCGGTGAAGGAGCTGGTGGCGATGGCGAAGGAAAAGCCCGGCGCGCTCAACTACGCGTCCGCCGGCCAGGGCACCACGCAGCATCTCGCCGGCGAGCTCTTCAAGCTGCGCACCGGCACGAGCATCGTGCACGTGCCCTACAAGGGCAGCTCGCCTGCGATGACGGCGCTTCTAGCCGGCGACGTGCAGCTCTCGTTCATCAATCCGGTCGCCGCCGGGCCGCACGTGAAGAGCGGGAAGCTCCGCGCGCTCGCCGTCGCCGGCGCGAAGCGCACCGCCCTCTTCCCCGAAGTGCCGACGATGAAGGAAGCCGGCGTCGAAGGCGTCGAGGTGGCGCTGTGGTACGGCCTGCTCGCGCCGAAGGCGACGCCGCGCGAAATCGTGAACACGCTCGCCGCCGGCGTGGCGAAGGCCGCTCGCGACGAGGAGCTGAAGAAGCGCCTCGCCGCCGACGGCGCCGAGCCGGTCGGCAACACGCCCGAGGAATTCGACCGCGAGCTGCGCGAAGATCTCAGGAAGTACGGCGAAGTGGTCAGGGTCTCGGGCGCAAAAGCCCAATAAAGGGGTCAGAGCAATTTTCCTGTAACACGTATGCGTGCAGCCTTAGGTGTTACAGGAAAATTGCTCTGACCCCTTTTATTCTGGTCGCTGGGAGAAGCTGCGCTCGAAGATGTGCTCGGCGATGCGGTTCTTGAGGATCTCGATCGAGCCGCCGGCGATCATCCAGCCGCGGCAGCGGCGCAAGCAGTACTCGACGAGCGATTCCTGGCTGTAGCCCATGCCGCCCATCACCTGCAGCGATTCGTTCGCCACGTCGAAGCCCGCCTGGTTGCAGTAGGCCTTGGCGATCGCGGTTTCTTCCGGCGACGGTAGCCCGCGATCGGCGTTCGCCGCCGCGCGATAGAGGAGGAGCTGCGCCGCATCGAGCTTCATCTTCATGTCGGCGAATTTCCACTGCAGGCCCTGGAACTCGCAGAGCAGCCGTCCGAACTGCTTTCGCTCCATTGCCCAGGCGCGCGCCGCTTCATAGGCGTAGCGCCCGAGCGCGAGCGAGCGCGACGCATTGCCGATCCGCTCGACGTTGAAGCCGGCGATCTGCTTCTTGAAGCCGCCTTCGCCCAGCAGCACGTTCGCCTGCGGCACGCGCACGTCTTCGAGGTAGAGCTGCGCCCATTCCTCGCCCGACATGAACTTCGACGCCTTGCCGAGCTTCACGTCTTTCTTCTCGATCAGCACGGAGCCGATGCCGCCGACGCCGGGGCCGAAGCGCACGTAGACGAGAAATACATCGGCGTAGGCCGAGTGGGTGGTGAAGATCTTCGAGCCGCTCACCTTCCAGCCGTCGCCGTCCTTCTTCGCGCTCGTCTTGAGATCCGTCACCGCCGAGCCGGCGTCGGGCTCGGTCATGCCGACGGAAATCACCGCCTCGCCGGCGAGCAGCTTTCGCAGGTGGGTTTGTTTTTGCGCTGAAGATCCATACTCGGCCAGCACGCGGATCGGTCCGAAGTTCCCCGCCTGCACCACGTCGGCACTGCGCGGGCAGACGGAAGCGATCGTCTCGATGGCGAGCACCGCGTCGAGCAGCGTCCCGCCCTGCCCGCCGTCCTTCTCGGGGATCGTGATGCCGAGCAGGCCCTGCTTCGCCATCAGCTGGGCGACGTCCCACGGATAGCCGCTCGCATGCGCGCGCTCGCGGGCGCCTGCGGCGAGGTGCTTCTCCGCGAAGCGGCGCACGGCGCTCCGAAATTCTTCCTGCTCCGGCGTCAGCCTGAAGTCCATCTCAATCGCTCCATTCGGCTTTATGCGTTCCGAGCGGCACCGGCGGCCGCGCCCATGCACCCGGCGTATGCGAAAGCTGGATCACCGGCCGCAGATAAGTGAGGCGCCCGACCGGCGAATCCATCTCGGCGCAGTATCGCGCGAGCTCGGCCTCCGGTACATCGGCGGCTACGCCGTCGAAGGAGACCAGGCCCTGATCGACGATCCAGCGGCCGACGCGGGCGAGCGCGACGCGCACGAGCCAGCTGCCGCCTTCCTTCGCGCGGCGCTCGAGCGCGGCGAGCGCGCCGAACGCCATCAGGTAGCCGCTCACATAGTCGATCGCGGACACGGGCATCAGCTTCGGTCCCTTCTCGTCGCCCGATTCATGCGCCATGCCGCTCACCGACTGCACGATGCTGTCGAAGCCGCGGCGGGCCTTCCAGGGACCGGTCGTGCCCCAGGCGGAGAGCGAGACGCAGACGATGCCGGGCCTGAGCTCCGCCAGCCGCTCGGGCGAGAAGCCGCGCGCCGCGAGCGTGCCGGGGCGGTAAGACTGGCAGAAGACATGCGCCTGCCTCACCAGCTCCGCCAGGTGCTCGCCCTCGGTGCGCAGGTCGAGCCGCGCGGAGCGCTTGCCCATGCCGGCGTCCATTTCGACGAGACCGGAGTCCGGCAGGTGCTCGGCGCTGATCTTCAGCACGTCGGCGCCGTGTTCGGCGAGGCTTTTCCCGCACGTCGGCCCAGCGAGCACCCGCGTGAGATCGAGCACACGCATGCCCGCGAGCGGGCGCTTGGCCGTGGACGGCTTCTCCGGTGGCGCGTCGCCGATGCGCTGGATGTCAACGAGCGGCTGCTCGGCGACGGCCTGGGCCTGCGCATGCCGTTGCCAGTCTGCTGCCGCGCGCACGAAGCCTGCGCAGCCACCGGTCGCGTGGATCGCATCCTCGAGCGCTTCGCCGGTCCACGTGGCGCTCTTGCGCTCGGCCTCCTTCCGATCGGGCGGCGATTGCAGCATCTTCATCGCCGCGTCGCGATGGTTCGGGAAGTTGCAGTGGATGCTGATCCAGCCGTCGCGCACCGGGTAAAACCCGGAAAGCGGATCCCACACCGGCGGCAGCGGCTTGCCGTCGATGCGCAGGTAGCGCGCGCTTCTCAGCGAGAGCGCGGCGGCGCGCAGGTCGATGCTCACCGTCTGTGGCGGCAGGCCGCGGAGCTCGCCGAATCGCGCCACCGCCGAGCCGAGCGCAGCGAGCGCTGCGGAGCCCGCGGCGCCGACGCGATATGGCGTCGGCAGCACCGGGTCTTCGCCGGTGATGGCCTTCATGCTTTCAGCAGCGCATCCACCGCCACTACGCCATCGGCCTTCACGATCAGCGGATTGATCTCGGCTTCGAGGACCTCGGGTGCAAGCGCGAGGCGCGAGAGCGCCGCGACAGCCCGCGCGAGCGCTCGCACGTCGCCGCGCGGCATGTTGCGGTAGCCGCGCACCACGGCCAGTCCTTTCACCCGATCGAGCAAGGCGAGCGCTTCGGCTTCCGTGACCGGCGCGAGCGCCAGCGCGAAGTCCCTGTAGATCTCGGCGAGCGTGCCGCCCATGCCGACGAGAACCAGCGGTCCGACCACCGGGTCACGTCGATAGCCGACGATCGCTTCGGCGAGGCCGCGCTCCATGCGCTGGACGAGGAGCCGCGTCCCGCCCATGCGCTTCGCCTGCTCGACGAGCTCGTCGTGGCTCGCGATATCCAGTGCCACGCCGCCCACTTCGGTCTTGTGCTCCACGTCGAGGCGCTTGAGCGCTACCGGATAGGGCAGCGCGTGCCGGAAGTCCGGCGCCTCCACGATCGCGTGCTCGGCGACGGGGATTCCAAGCTTCTTAAAGGCAGAAAAAGGTTCGGGGACGGAGCCCAAACTAATTACGGCTCCGTCCCCTAATTGACGCGGCGTGCGCCATGCGAAGAACGCCGCGATAGCATCCGCACAAGCCTCGGGCGTGCGAAACGCGGGAATGCCGCGCTCGGCGAGGAGCGCAAGCGAGCGCTCCGCGTGCGGCGTGAGGAAAGCGGCGAGCGGCTTCGCGGTGCGCTTCGCCTGCACGATCGGCTCGACCGCGAACTCCGGGTGAAACTGCGCCGAGGAGCCGACGGCGGCGAGCACCGCGTCGCAGTCCGGCGACGCGAGCAGCTCTTCCAGCGTCGTGCGATAGGTGTCCTTCGTCGAGGTCATCGTCAGGTCGTGCATCGACGCGAGCTCGAGTCCCTGCAGCCCCAGGCGATCGACCACGCTCGCCGCGCCGCCGCCGGTGGTGGTGACGACCGCGACGCGGGCCGGGCGCGCCAGCCCGGCCGGCTTGCGGCCGGCGAGAAGCGGTGGGATTTCGACGAGCGCCTCCAAGATGTCGACGCGCACGATGCCGCAATCGCGAAAGTAGGCGTCGAGCGCAGCATCCGTGCCGGCAAGCGCTCCCGTGTGCGTGCGCGCGAGCTCTTCGCCGAGCGCCGAGCGTCCGAGCTTGTACGCGACGATCGGCTTGCCGGCCGCGTGCGCCTTGCGTGCGGCGCGCGCCAGGCGCTCGGCATCGCGCACCGTCTCCAGGAAGAGCGCGATGACTTTGGTGTCGGCATCCTCGACCAGCAGCTCGGCGAGCTCGCCGACGCCGAGGTCGGCCTCGTTGCCGATCGAGACCAGCTTCGCGTAGCCGAGGCCGCGCGCCGCGCCGCGCGAAAGGAGCGTGCCGAGCATGGTGCCGCTCTGCGAGATCAGGCTCGTGCCGCCGGCGGGCGGCGCGTCCATCTCGAGCACCGCATTGACCGTAAGCGCGACGCGGCCGGGCAAGTCCACCACGCCCATGCTGTTCGGCCCGAGCAGGCGCACGCCGAGAGAGCGAGCGCGCTCGACGAGCTTCGCCTGGCGCCTCGCGCCATCGGCGCCCGCGTCCGCGAAGCCGTTGCTGTAGATGCTCGCGACCGGGACTTTCTTGCGGCCGCATTCCTCGAGCGCCTGCTCGACCTCTTCCACCATGATGAAGGCATGGTCGATGTCGATCGGCACGTCGGCGAGCGACTTATAGGCGCGCTCGCCCAGCACTTCAGCTCGCGTCGCGTTGATCGGCACGACACGGCCGGTGTAGCCGTGCTTCTTGAGGTAGCGCTGCGGGCGCGCGGTGTTCTTCCTGGCGTCGCCCGAGGCGCCGATGAGAGCGATTGCGCGCGGCGCAAAAAGCGCCTGCGCTAGGCGCATTCAAGCTTCCAGAGCCGCCCGAGCAGCGCTTTCGCTTCCGTGGCTCCGACCACCGGCGCGGCGAGCTCCATGAACTTCTCCTCGAGCTGCGCATCGGAGAGCGGCAGCTCCGGATCGCCCACGCGATGCGGCTGCACCATCTCTTCGCGGCGCCCTTTGGCGGTGATCGCGACGCGCGCGGCACGCTGCCGCGGAAAGGTGGCATCGAGCGCCGGATCGAGCGCGACGGAAACCTTCTCCATCAGGGCGCGGGTCCCCTTGTCGTTCAGGCGCGGCGGCTCGAAAGCCGCGAGCCGCACGCTGCCATGCGTGAGCGCCGTGGCGACGACATACTTCATCGAGAAGCGCCCCTCGGCCGGCGTGCTGGGACGCTCGTAGTGCGCGACCTCGACGCCCGCCTTATACGTGCCGACATCGATGCGCTCGATATCCTCGGCCTTGAGGCTCAATTTCTTCTGGAGCGCGAGGGCGCCATCGATGGCGGCGAACGTATGCCCGCAGCACGCATGGTTCTTGAACGTCATGCGCGTGATATGGAAATCGCTTCCCAGCCCGACGAGGGCCTTCTCCCAATCGGGGTTGTCGCCCATCGCGCGGCCAAAGCCCGCTTCGCCTTCGAGGATGTCGAGCGAGCCGGTGACGCCTTCGCGCGCCGCGAGCGCCGCGGTCACGCCCGCCTCCGCGGCGCGGCCGGCGTGCAGCGGCTTCGACATCGAGTCCATGCGGAAGGCCTGCTGCAAGGCGGCCGCGAAGGTCGCCACCGTGGCGAGGGCATGCGCGAATTTGTCGGCTGGAAGCTGGAGCAGCTCGGCGGCCGCGGCAGCCGCTCCAAAGCAGCCGATGGTGCCGGTGTTGTGCCAGTACTTGTAATGCGCGCGCCCCATCAGCGCGCCGATGCGGGTCGAGACCTCGTAGCCGACGATCACCGAGCGGAGGAAATTCGGCCGCCCGAAGCCGAGCGCATGCGCCGCCGCAATGGTCGGTGCGCCGGGATGGTAGATGCCATCGCGGTAGATATCGTCCACCTCGACGGTATGCGCCGCGGTTCCGTTGATGAGCGCCACCGTGCGCGGGTCGTCGGCCTTCAGCGCCTTCTTGAGGAGCGTCGCCGGGGCGACGATCGAGCCGGGCAGCAGCGCCGCGTGCCAGTCGATGACGGCGCGCCGGGCATGGTGCGCGACCTCGCGGCTGATCGGCTGCACGCGCCAGTTCGCAGCCCACGCGGCGAAGCGCTCGACGACGTGCATCAGTGATAATGCCTCATGCGCTCAATTTACCTCGCTTTATGCATGGCGGCCTTTGCGACGTTCGCAGCGGCGCAGGACTTTCCCGCGAAGCCCGTGCGAATCGTCGTGCCCTGGCCTCCGGCAGGCAACGTCGACATCACCGCGCGAACGGTCGCGCCCGCGCTCGGCGAAGCGCTCGGCCAGCAGGTGATCGTCGAGAACCGCGCCGGCGCCGGCGGCCGGATCGGCACCGAGGCGGTCGCGAAGTCAGCGCCTGATGGCTATACGCTCCTCCTCGGCTCGAGCGGCACCATCACCGCGGGGCCGGCGGTATGGAAGACGCTCAACTTCGACCCGCTGAAGGATTTCGTGGCGGTCGGACCGATCCAGTCGGTGCCGATCGTGCTGACCGTTGCGCCCAAGACGCCCGCGCAAACCTATGCCGACTACGTGGCGCTCGCCAAGGCGAAGAATGGACAGCTGAGCATCGCTTCCGCCGGGAACGGCTCGTCGAACCACCTGGCGATCGAGTTGCTGATGCGGCAGGCGAACCTCAAGCTCCTGCATGTGCCCTACAAGGGCAGCGGCCCGGCGCTCACCGATCTCATCGGCAGCCAGGTCGAGTCGATGATGGACCAGCTCACCGCATCGATCGGACATATCCGCGAAGGCCGCATCCGCGCGCTCGCCATCACCTCCGCCAAGCGCTCGCCGCTCCTGCCCGAAGTGCCGACGCTCGACGAGCTGGGCGTGAAGGGCTACGAGGCGAGCACCTTCACCGGCATATTCGCGCCCGCCGGAATTGCGCCCGCGGTGCTGCACAAGCTCTCCGCCGCGCTGCATGCCGCCATGGCGCGCAGCGATGTCCGGGAGCGCTATCGCACGATGGGCGTGGAAGTGATGGACATGTCGCAGCCGGAGTTCGCGCGCTACGTGCACACCGATTACCAGAAGTGGCAGAAGGTCGCGCGCGACGGGAATATCT
>DASQGW010000052.1:0-2974 GCA_035632415.1 Burkholderiales bacterium
CGCGTGCGCGGCGTACGCGTCACACGCCCCGACGGCAAGACCGAGGACATCGGCTGCGACGCGCTGATCCTTGCCTGCAACGGCTATGGCGGTAACAAGGAGATGCTGAAGCGATTCATCCCGGATGCCGTCGACCTCTTCTACGAGGGGCACGTCGGCAACCAGGGCGACGCGGTGCGCTGGGGCGAGGAGCTCGGCGCCTCGATCAAGGACATGGGCTCGTTCCAGGGCCACGGCGCGATGGCGACGCCCCACGGCGTGCACCTCAACTGGGCCACCGTGACCGAGGGCGGCTTCCACGTCAACGCCCACGGCAAGCGCTTCTCGAACGAGAACGCCGGCTACTCCGAGCAGGCGCTGAAGGTCCATCGGCAGCCCGGATCGGTGGCCTGGGCGATCTGGGACGAGCGCTCCGACGCCATCGCCATGCAGCAGGCGAGCCATGTCGAGGCGGCGCAGGCAGGCGCCATCAAGCGCTGCAATTCCGTCGAGGAGATCGCGCGCATCGTCGGCTGCGATGCCAAGGCGCTCGCGCGGACCTTCGCCGACGTCGCCGTCGTCATGCGCGGCGAGAAGAAGGACGAGTTCGGCCGCGACTTCAAGAGCAAGCCGGTGCTCAAGCCGCCCTATTGCGTCTCGAAGATCGCGGGCGCGCTCACGCACACCCAGGGCGGCCTCGAGGTGAACACCGAGATGCGCGTCCTCCGCAAGGACGGCAAGCCGTTCCCGAACCTCTTCGCCGGCGGCGGTGCCGCGCGCGGTCTCTCGGGGCCGGCCGACTGGGGTTATCTCTCCGGCTCGGGCCTGATGGCCGCGACCAACATGGGCCGCCTCGCCGGCATCGCGGCGGCAAAGCTGGTCGCGAAGTAACTCGAGGCACTATGGCCGCGGTGATTGACGCTCCGGCGGTTTCTCGAAGAAAAAGCATTCGGGCAGGAAAGCCGGGGCGATGTGATCGATATCCTTCGCGGATACGCCACAAGCCTGGAAATGATCCCGCCAGGTCCTGAGCGTGGGAACCATCTGCTCGATCTCCTTCCTGGCTGCCTCGGCGGTCAGTCCGAAGCGCTCGCATTGCGAGAGCAGGTTGTAGACGCTTGCTGTGCGGCCGTAGATGCCGACCGTCATCGCCAGGTCGCGGCGCTCGAGGCTGACCACCGGTGCCGGTACGAGGTCGTACGCCGGCGTCAGGCGCCAGCCGCGCGCCGTGCGGCGCACCGCGTGGTTGCGGGGGTGGTCGTCGTTGTTGGTGACCGCGGCGTTGAAGACCATGCGCCGGAATAGCTCGATGCGATCCTCGTCGGGCTTTGCGGACCAGCGCCGAAGCTCGTCGGCGAGCAGCGGGTAGGACCAGCGCTCGCGGTCGAGGTAGGCCTCGTCGCAGTCGAGCAGGGTCAGCCCGCTAACCAGCCCGAAGCGGAGATAGCCGTCGCCGGTATGCCGGCGGTCGAATCGCTCCACCATGAGGACGTCGCGTCCGCCGATGGACTCGATCCTCGCGTTGCAGGAGGAGATCCCGCAGCGGCGGGCAAGCTCGATGCTGGCGTATTCAACGCGCTGCAAGTTGCAGCGGTCTGCCTTTTCCGGAAACTTGCCGACCCACAGCCGCTGGTCGTCCTCAAGGGTGGCCTTGGGCCTTGCGCCGCCCATCGATGTTCCGGGCTCGAGTTGCTCGAGAACGTGCACGGGCACCCGCTTTCCTTCTTCGATCGCCTCGGCGGCGGCGACCAGCTCCGCCAGCTGGTGGGTGCGGTTATAACGGCGCTTCGGAGCGGGGGGCTCGCGCTTCAGGCCAAAGCTCAGATAGCCGGCGCCGTCCTGGGGCCCGTTCAGGAGATAGTCGATTTCATCCAGGTCGCCGGCGCCGCGTTCCAGCTTGTGCTCGATCACGCGCCGCCCCCACGCATCGGGGCCGGCATCGCGCACAGCGCCGGGGATGCCTTTGAGCTTCGTGAACTCGTGGACGATGCTGCCTAGCGGAAGCTTGAAGGGGTCGAGCGCGATGGCGTCCTTGCGCTCCAGATATCGGTCCCCGTAGCGAAAGCGGCCGACAAAAGTCCCGTCGCGCAGTTTCTCGACCTTCAGGAGCGCCGCCGGCACGGTCTCGAGCGTGCCGGGGAGCTGGACGTAGACATAGGCCTGGCGCTCAGAAGTCATATTCGCTCTTCGACTTCTGCGACTTGCGCACGCGCGCCGGCCGGCGGGAAGCTTCGAGCGTCTTGCCGTGGATATCGGCGTCGGGGTGGGCGACGCCCTCCAGCGTCCTGTCGAGGCCGAGCGCCCAGAGAACGGTGACGTAGGTTCCGAGCGCAACGCCAGACCTGCCAAGCTCCAGCGCGTTGAGCGTGTTGCGATTAATGCCGGCCTTCTCCGCGAGTTCCGCGATCGACATTCCTCTCCGCGTCCGGGCCAGACGTACCCGGTAGCCAAGCTCCTTGGTGCGGTCCACAACCTGAACTGGAAGGCTGCTCATGATGCCAATAATATTAGGCATTAAGTAATATAGCGCCTAATATATTATCCTATATAGTCAATGATAGATCCGATTCTATGCACATAAAAGTGGGCGCTAAGTATGTTAACGCCTATTAAATTAGGCATATACACGCATTCGATACTTGACTCGCCTCGGAAGCTCGAATGCCACGCATGATCGCGGAGCGACGGGCCAGTTTGGTTCGTCGTGCATTCCCGCCTAGGCGGGAACGACAACATTCTGGCCGCCTAAATTAGCCTGGCGTAATGCCGCCGACAGCGTTTTCAGGTCGCCCGCGGCGCCAAGCTCCTGCGTCGCGCGCTCGAGTGCTCCGACCGCATCCGCCTTGAGCGAGCGCGCGGCATTGGCGCGGAACTTGGCCAATATCGTCTCAGCGCCTGGCGAGCGCGTGTGATTGCCGAATACGTCGTCGATGCGCACGGTCTCGGTGGTTCCGCGCTTGGTCTCGCAGATGAGTTCCGCCTGGAAGCGCTCGGG
>DASQGW010000053.1:0-1526 GCA_035632415.1 Burkholderiales bacterium
GTGCGGGGGATTTCATGGTGCGCTCCAGTCGAAAGAGGGGTGCGGAACGCTTCCATGGTGCCGCGCCGGGGACCGAGGCTCTTGATGTGCGTCAAGCCGTCACCCCCGGACCCTGCCGCCCTGCACCGCGCCGCCGACACGGCGTGCGGGCTGATGAAGACGCTCGGCGTCGGCGAGCTGGAAGAGAAGCTCGACATCCGCCAGCCGATGCTCTCGCAGCAGCTCACGGTGCTGCGGGGCGAGAAACTCGTGGCGACGCGACGCGACGGCAAGTACGTCTACTACCGCGTGCGCCAGGGGCCGGCGCTGCGGCTCCTCGAGGCGGTCTACCGCGAGTTCTGCGGGCCGCGCAGGAAGAGGTAGGGCGGGTCGTCGTCCCTATTGATCCAGGTCACGGCGCTGCGCGGCATGGCGCATAAGCTTTTGCCCCGTCAAGACTTTCATCGGAGAACCGTCATGCCGTGCTGCTCCACGAAGGCAAGCAAGCCCGAAACCAAAGAGTCCTGCTGCGAGAGGCACGCCGGAGAGAAGACCTCCAAGACTCCGGAGCAGATTCAGCCAGGCTGCGGTTGCGGCGGCAGCAAAGAGTCCGCGCCGAAGAAAGAAGAACAGAAAACGGCGAACTGCTGCTAACGCTTCCGCGCCACGAGGTCGATCACGGCCGAGGACCCCTGGTGACGGCTGCCTTCGTTCAGCTCGGCTTCGTATTGCCGAAGCTCGAGCACTTCAAAATCCTGGAACGAGGCGCGTAGCAGCTCCTCGGTGTAGAGCTGGTCGAGCTGCTTCGGTCCGCCGGTGCCGAACTCGAGCTGCTTCGGCGTATAGCCTTCGATCAAGAGCAGCCCGCCGGACTTGAGCGCCTGCGCCATGCGCTCGAACATGAAGCGGCGCATCGGCGGATCGGCGAACTGGACGAAGATCGCCGCCACGACATCGAACGCGGCCGCCGGCCAGCGCCATTCATAGACGCTCGCGACCTCGTAGCGCACGCTTACGCCGCGCGCCGCGGCGAGCCGGCGTGCCTTGTCGACGCCGATCGGCGAGAAGTCGAAGGCCTCGACCTCGAGCCCCTGCTGCGCCAGCCATACGCTATTGCGGCCCTCGCCGTCGGCTATACAGACCGCGCGCTGCCCCGGCCGAAAGAGCTTGGCGTGCGCCGCGAGGAAAGCGTTCGGTGCAGTGCCGAAGATGTAGTCCGACGCGCTATAGCGCTCGTTCCAGCGGTGGAGCTCTGGCTGAGGGCCGAGGGTCATCAGGGTTTCAGGTAGGCATAACCCTCGCGCTGCTGCAGGTGCGTGATCTCGGCCACGCCCGAAGGCACGAAGGTCGCGTACTCGATGAACTGGTCCTTGGTGAGATGGCGGTTGCGCAGCGTGATCTGGCATACGTCGAACTGCACGCCGCGCTGCACGAGCTGCTCGACCAGGTCCTCGTATTTGTTGCCGTTCTTGTCCTTGGCGCCTTTCATCATGAAATCCACGCCGAGCGCGTGCGACACGACCACGATCTTCGCGTGCGGGTCGACC
>DASQGW010000054.1:0-5528 GCA_035632415.1 Burkholderiales bacterium
CCTTGAAGCGGCGGCTCGCGGTGTTCTGGTGCTGCTCGAGAACGCGCAGCACCCAAAGCTTGTGGTGGCCGAGCACGAAGGAGCGCGGCTCGCTCGCTCCTTTGCGGGTCCGGCAATCCACCTGGATGCGCACGCATTCAGAATGGCCCTTGGCGGGATGCGCACCCTTGACGCACGTCAACCGGCTGCGCTCGGATCGCGCGCAGCATGCGAGCATGCATTCGCGCCGCTGGGTCAGCCGCGTGCGCATTCCCCGCAGGCGTCGGCCTCGGGCCTACATCCCCGTCGGCTTGCGTGCGCCTCGACCGGGGTTGAACCAGGTGGGGCACGCGTTGCTCGCGCCCGATGTGGAACAACGCGCCTCTACCCAGCGCGATCGTGCGTCGGTAGAGAGCGTTCCCGAAGACGACTAGCCGTGCTCTAGGTGAATGCCGAGCACGATCAGGCCCACGGCGAGCACGCGCCGCCAGAAGCGGCGGTTCAGAGCCAGGGGCGCATGAACCATGTCGGGGTCGACCCCGGCCGGCAGCGCACCACGGGCGGGTTTGCCTTCAGGTCGACGCTCGTTTCCCACTCGCAGCCGGCGCAAACATCGAATTCGACATCGCGTCCGCGCACCGGGCAGAAGACCCGGCCTTCGTCGATCAGGTGCTCTTCCGGACTCGGGCGGAACATGCGCCCAGCGTGCCTCGGCGGCCGGATGCCGCCTTGAGCGAGATCAACTACTGCGCCCGGTCCTCGAGCTTCCGCCGGACTTCCGCTTCGGCTTCGATCCAGTCCTGCACTTCGCCGCCGGGCGCGAAGCCGCGCTCCTTCGCCTTGAAGTAGGCCGATTCCTGGATCAGCCGGTAGACCTCTTCGGGGGAGAGCTTCGCGCCCGTGGGTGTGTCGGGCGCTGCCTTACTTGGGCGCTTAACTTGCAGGGAATTTTTTCCGGTGCTGGTCGATTTGGCTCTTGCCATGGGGTCCTCGTGAATGCGGAGGTTTCGATGAGGCTAGCAAACTTGTGCAACGAGTTCTATCGAGGCAGCCTGTACAATCGGCCGGGCCGTGAGAACCGTCGTCGATAACACCTTCCGCCAGATCGGCGAGCGCTCGGGCATCGCGTTCGCGGTGCGCCTCGCGGACGGCATCGAGCTCAGGATCGGCCAGGGCAGCCCCGAATTCACGCTCATCTTCCGCAAGCGGCGCGCCTACTGGCGCATCGCCGCCTTCGGCCACGTCGGCCTGCTGGAAGCGTATTTCGCCGGCGAGGTCGATCTCGAGGGCAGCCTCGCCCGGGCGCTTGCCGCCGGCATGATGGGCGGCGCCGATCGCCCGAAGCTCCTCGTGACGATGCGGAACAACCTGCACGAGTTCCTGCACGCCAACACAAGCTGGCTGCGCGCGAAGAAGAATGCCGAGTTCCATTACGCGCTCGGACCCGAGTTCTACCGCTTCTGGCTCGACGACCCGCTCATGCTCTACACCTGCGCGTACTGGAAGGACGATACGCGCACGCTCGAGGAGGCGCAGAGGAACAAGCTCGAGCACGTCGGCAAGAAAGTGCTGCTCCAGCCCGGCGACGACGTGATCGACATCGGCAGCGGTTTCGGCGGCTTCCTGCTCTACGCGGAGGAGCGCTTCGGCGTGAAGGTCACGGGCTACAACACGACGCGCTCGCAAGTCGAGCACGCGCAGAGGCAGATCGAGTTCCGGCGCCTGAGGAACACCAAGGCGGTGGAGGGCGATTTCCGCAGCATGGACCGCCAGTACGACAAGGTGGTGTCGATCGGCTGCCTCGAGCATGCCGGGCGCGACGGCCTGGTCGAGCTCATCCACGCGCACGCCCGCTCGCTCAAGCCGGGCGGCCTGGGGCTCATCCATTTCATCGGCCACGTCGGCTATTTCGACACCGACTACTTCATCCGCAAGTACGTCTTCCCCGGCGGCTGGATCCCGAGCCTTGCCGACGTGATCGTCGAGATGGAGAAGGCGGGGCTCGAGATCATCGACGTGGAGAACCTGCGGCGCCATTACGCGCTCACCCTCGACGTGTGGGCCGAGCGCTTCGACCGCAACTGGGAGGCGATTCGCAGCCTCGACCCGCAGAAATTCGACGAGCGCTTCCGCCGCATCTGGCGCGTCTACCTCTACGGTTGCGCCGAGATGTTCCGCTCGCCGCGCGGGCGCACGCACCTCTTCCAGATCGTGTTCTCGAAGGGCAGCGTCTCGATGAAGAGCTATCCGATGAGCCGGAGCTTCCTCTACGAACCACAACCTGCAGCAGCACTCGCGGAAAAAAGAAGCCCTAGCCGCGCGGCTTAGAGAAGGTGCGGGGCCGGTCGGCCTCGCCAAGGAAACCTCGAATCTCTTTCGCGACCGCGAAGCGCTCGCGCGGCGGCGCCTGGACGTGCGGGGCTTCAACCAGGTGCTCGCGGTCGACGCCGCGGCGGGCTCGGTGGACACCGAGGGCATGATCACCTACGAGGACCTGACGCGCGAATGCCTCGCGCACGGCGTCATGCCGGCCGTCGTGCCGCAGCTGAAGACCATCACCCTCGGCGGCGCAGTCGCCGGCGTGGGCATCGAATCCTCATCGCACCGCTACGGGCTCGTGCACGACACGATGCTCGAGCTCGACGTGCTGCTCGGCGACGGGCGCGTCGTCACCTGCACGGCCGGGAACGAGCACTCGGATCTCTTCTTCGGCTTCCCCAATTCGTACGGCACGCTCGGCTATGCGCTGCGCGTCAAGGCGAAGACGGTGCCCGTGAAGCCCTACGTGCGGCTCGAGCACCTGCCGTTCTTGGGCGCGAAATCGTATTTCCGGGCGCTGGAACAGCACCTGCGGGCCGGCGACGCCGACTTCATCGACGGCACCGTGTTCTCACCCGTGGAGATGTACATCACGCTCGGCCGCTTCGCCGAAAGCGCGCCGTACACGAGCGATTACACCTACGAAAACATCTACTACCGCTCGATCGCCGAGAAGCGCGAGGACTACCTCAGCGTGCACGATTACATCTGGCGCTGGGACACCGACTGGTTCTGGTGCTCGAAGAATGTGCTCGCGCAGAACCCGCTCGTGCGGCGCCTCTATGGGCGCGCGCGCCTGGGGTCGCGCACGTATACGAAGATCATGCGCTGGAACAGCCGGCTGGGCATCACGAAGAAAGTAGAGCGCGTCCTCGGCCTGCACTCCGAGTCGGTGATCCAGGACGTGGACATTCCACTTTCCCGCGCCGCCGAATTCCTGGAGTTCTACGCGCGCGAGATCGCGCTCTGGCCGCAGTGGATCTGCCCGATCGGGCCGCAGTCGGGGCGATTTTCGCTCTACCCCGTAAAGCAGGACTGGTACATCAACTTCGGCTTCTGGGACGTGAAGCGCACGCGCGAGCCGCACGCCCGAGGACACTTCAATCGCCTGATCGAGCGCAAGGTGGTCGAGCTCGGCGGCATCAAGTCGCTTTATTCGGACAGCTTCTTCACGCCGGAAGAGTTCGAGCGCTATTACGGCGGCGACGCGTACCGGGCGCTGAAGGCGAAATACGATCCGCAAGGCGCCTTCCCGCGCCTCTACGAGAAGTGCGTGCTCCGGCACTAGCCACGCTCCCTGGCACGTGAAGCAGCCGAGCGAATCGCCGGAGAAGCTGCTGAAATTCCTCGAGGAGCTCGCGGGCGAGAAGCTCGAGTCTCGGGAAGACATCGTGCGGCAAGCGATCCTGTCGTGCTGCTCGGCATCGCGATCGGCCAGTACTACTACTGGGGCGCCAGGCCGAGATCGCGGCGAGCCAGAGGAATTACTACTTCGGGCCGCCTGACCCCGCGCGTAGCTCAGCCCGGCCCCTTGCCTTCGGGTCGCGTGGCCGGCGTCTGCGGGCGGCGCAAAGGCACGTACCAGACCGAGGGGCGCAGGCCGCCGCCCTGCGGATAGAGGTCCATCAGCTCGTAGATCGAAAGCGGCATTTCCGTCGAGACCTTGAGTCCGAGCTGCCGCGCGGCCTGCACGGTGATCGGGAAATCGTGCGTCCAGCGGCCTTCGGTCAGCACCGTGGCGACCTGGTAGGCCTGCTTCTCGGGCATGCGCTTCATCAGCACGCTCGCGACGAAGGTCGCGACCTGGATGCGCGCCTTCTGCGCCACGTCGGCGAGGATCAGCGTCTCGTCGCTCACCCCTTTGGGACCTTTGAGCGCCACCGCCTGCACGATCGAGGCGGCGGGCATGTCGCCGATCTGCGGGTCGACCGGGCCGAGCACCGCGTTCGCGTCCATCACGATCTCGTCGGCGGCGAGCGCGATGAGCGTGCCGCCGCTCATCGCGTAGTGCGGCACGAAGACCGTGACCTTGCCCTTGTGCTCGACGAGCGCCTTGGTGATCTGCTCGGCGGCGAGGACCAGCCCGCCCGGCGTATGGAGAATCACGTCGATCGGCTGCTCGGGCGGCGTCAGGCGGATGGCGCGCAGCACCGCCTCGGAGTCGTCGATGGTGATCGAGCTCGCGACCGGCACGCCGAAGATGCTTTCGCTTTCCTGGCGATGGATCATCGCGATGACGCGCGACTTGCGCGCCGCTTCGATCTGGCCGAGCGCCGCGCTGCGCTGCTTCTCGATGCCGCGCCCGCCGAATACTTGCACGAGCACAATGATCAGCAGCGTGAGCCAGAACGCCGCGCGGGCGAGGTTCGCGACATGCAAGCTCCAGACGCGCGGCTTTTCCACGAGTGCCGAGACTAGCACTGTCTTCAGCCCTCGGTACGAGCGCTCCCATTCCTCGCCGCATCGTAGTCGGCGGCCGACACCACGACGATCTTTCGGTCCTGGCACACGCCGAGGCAGGTCGCGTCGCTTTCGATGCGGCCGCAGCCGGCGCATTGCCCGGCAGTCGTTCGTGCGACCATAAGATGCATACGATATGCACCTTGAGCCCGGCCTTATTGATTGCGGTCAAATCGAGACATGGCGACGATCCCGATCCACGACCCTGCAGTGACGCGCACCCGGCCGGAGCCTGGAATTCCGTTTCTCTCGTATGGCTTTCGCCCGTTCTTCTTTCTCGGGGCCATCTGGGGGGCGATCGCCGTGCCGGTGTGGCTCGCGGCCTACGTGCACGGCTACGTGCTGCCGGGGCCGCTGCCCGCGATGGTGTGGCACGCGCACGAGATGATCTACGGCTTCGCGCTCGCGGTGGTCACCGGATTCCTGCTGACCGCGATTCCGAACTGGACGGGGCGGCTGCCGGTGCGCGGCGCGCGGCTCGCGGCGCTCGTGTTCCTTTGGCTCGCGGGCCGCGTCGCATTGCTCGCGTCTTCACGCATCGGTCCGGCGGCCGCCGCGGCGATCGACCTCTCGTTCAGCGTCGTGCTCGTCGCGATGGTGGCGAGAGAAGTGACCCTCGCGCGCAACTTCCATAACCTGCCGGTCGTCGCGACGCTCCTCGTGCTGCTCGCGGGCAATGTGCTGGTGCACCTGCACGCGCTCGACATCGCGTACACGGCGACGCTCGGCAATCGCATCGGCGTCGCGACGCTCGCGGCGCTCATCTCGCT
>DASQGW010000055.1:0-2822 GCA_035632415.1 Burkholderiales bacterium
GTACCAGGAGTAGACCTTGACGAGCGTGCCGTCGGACACCTTGGTGATCGTCGAATCGAAGATCGAGCTGGCCGGATTGTGGTTGAAGTCCGACGAGACGAGCGGCTCGGTGCTGTACTCGAGGACGCCTTTCAGGTCGCCCTCGGCGGCCTGCTTCACTGCGGCGTTCACGTCCTCGACCGTCGTCTTCTTCTTCGCCACGAAAGTGAGGTCGACCAGCGACACGTTGATGGTCGGCACGCGGATCGAGAAGCCGTCGAGCTTGCCGTTGAGATGCGGCAGGACGAGGCCGACGGCGGCCGCGGCGCCGGTCTTGGTCGGGATCTGGTTGTGCGTCGCGGAACGCGCCCGCCGCAGGTCCTTGTGATAGACGTCCGTGAGGACCTGGTCGTTCGTGTACGAATGGATGGTCGTCATCAGGCCCGACACCACGCCGATGCGGTCGTCGAGCGCCTTGACGAGCGGCGCGAGGCAGTTCGTCGTGCAGGAGGCGTTGGAGATCACGCTGTCGGATTCCTTCAGCGCCTTGTGGTTCACACCGTAGACCACGGTGCGATCGACATCCTTCTCGCCGGGTGCCGAAATGATCACCTTCCTCGCGCCCGCCTGGATATGCGCGCTCGCCTTTGCCTTGCTCGTGAAGAGGCCCGTGCATTCCATGACCACGTCGACGCCGAGGCTCTTCCACGGCAGCTTCGCCGGATCGCGCTCGGCGACCACCTTGATCCGGTCGCCGTTGACATTGAGGCTGTCGCCGTCGACTTTCACGGTGCCCGGAAACTTGCCGTGCGCCGTGTCGTACTTCAGCAGGTGCGCGTTCGTAGCGGCATCGCCGAGATCGTTGATGGCGACGAACTGAAGCCCGTGCTTCTTGCCGCCCTCGTAGTGAGCCCGCAGCACCATGCGGCCGATGCGGCCGAATCCGTTGATCGCAACCTTGATCGTCATTTCACTAACCTCCTCACGGCATCGGCCACCGCCTGGGGCGTGAAGCCGAAATGTTTGAAGAGCTCGCCCGCCGGCGCCGACTCGCCGTAGCGGTCGATGCCAATGACCGCGCCGTCGACTCCGACGTACTTGCGCCAATAGTCCGTCACGCCCGCTTCGACGGCCACCTTGGGCAGCGTGCCGAGAACCGAGCTGCGGTAGTCGGCCGGCTGCCGGTCGAAGACACTGGTCGAGGGCATCGAGACGACGCGCACGGGGATACCCTCGCCCGCAAGCATTTTTTGCGCCTCGACGGCGAGCGCGACTTCGGAGCCGGTGGCGATGATCGTCGCCCGCGCGCCCTGGGCGTCGGACAGCACATATCCCCCGCGCTCGGCGGCAACTGGATCCGCATGCTTCAGGAACGGCACGTTCTGGCGAGTCAGCAGCAGCGCGCTGGGACCGTTCTGGCGCTTGACCGCCTCGCGCCAGGCCACGGCGGTCTCCACCGTGTCCGCCGGGCGCCAGACCGTCATGTTGGGCATCAGGCGCAGGCTCGAGGCATGCTCGATCGGCTGGTGCGTCGGCCCGTCCTCGCCGAGGCCGATCGAGTCGTGGGTGAAGACATAGATGGCGCGCGCGCCCATGAGCGCTGCGAGGCGCAGGCCGTTCCGAGCGTAGTCGGAGAAGACCAGGAACGTGCCGCCGTACGGAATGAAGCCGCCGTGCAGCGCGAGGCCATTCATGACGGCGACCATGCCGAACTCGCGCACGCCGTAGAAGACGTAGTTGCCGCCGCCGGTGGGTCCGACCGCCTTGGACGCCTTCGCCATGGTCAGGTTCGAGCCGGTGAGGTCGGCCGAGCCGCCGATCAGCTCCGGCAGCGCCGGGACGAGGGCATCGAGCGCCAGCTGGGAAGCGCGGCGAGTGGCGAGCGTCTCGCCCTTCTGGTTGAACTCATCGATCAGGCGCCGCCCAGTCTCCTCAAAGGAAGAGGGTAACTGCCCGGCCATGCGCCGCTCGAATTCGGCGGCCTCCGCCGGGAACTGCTTCCTATAGGCGTTGAAGCGGCGGTTCCAGGCCTTCTCGGCGCGCTTGCCCGCCTCGCGGGCGTCCCAGCTTTCGTAGACCGACTTCGGCACCTCGAACGGCGGATAGGGCCAGCCGATCGCGACACGGGTGGCGGCGATCTCCTCCGCGCCGAGCGGGGCGCCATGGGCGGCGCCGGTGTTGGCCTTCTTGGGGGCGCCTTTGGCGATGGTGGTCTTCGCGCAGATGAGCGTCGGGCGGGTCTTCTCGCGCTTCGCCTTCTTGAGCGCCTTGTCGAGCGCTTCGACGTCGTGCCCGTCGACGCCGGCGATGACCTGCCAGCCGTAGGACTCGAAGCGCTTGCGGACATCGTCCGTGTACCACTGCCTGATCTGGCCCTTGTCGGAGTCGATCGAGATGCCGTTGTCGTCGTAGATGGCGACGAGCTTCCCGAGGCCGAGCGTGCCGGCGAGCGCGCAGGACTCGTGCGAGACGCCTTCCATCATGCAGCCGTCGCCCATGAAGACGTAGGTGTAGTGGTCGACGATGGTGTGGTCGGGGCGGTTGAACTCCGCGGCGAGCAGGCGCTCCGCGAGCGCCATGCCGACGGCATTGGAAATGCCCTGTCCCAGGGGGCCGGTGGTGGTCTCTACGCCCGGCGCACAGCCTCGCTCAGGGTGCCCGGGCGTCTTGGAGCCGAGCTGCCGGAAGCGCTTGAGCTCCGAGAGCGGCAAGTCATAGCCCGTGAGGTGCAGGACGCTGTAGAGGAGCATCGACCCGTGCCCGTTCGAGAGCACGAAGCGGTCGCGGTCGGCCCAATTGGGGTTCGCCGGGTTGTGGCGGAGGTGGCGCTTCCAGAGGGCAAC
>DASQGW010000056.1:0-7064 GCA_035632415.1 Burkholderiales bacterium
TGCCTAAGGCCATCTCAGCAGCACGAGGTTCGCCTTCGCCTTGCGGTGGTTCGGGTCGAAGAAGAGCGCCGTGTAGTACTCGCGGCGCGCATCGTCCCTGCGTCCTGCCTCGTAGTAGGCGAAGCCGAGGTTGTTATGGGCGCGCGCGTTCCAGGGCGAGGACCGCACGCTCGCTTCCCAAAGCAGGATTTCGTCCACATAGTCGAGCTGCCGCAGCACGCTTGCGCCGGCGAAGGCGAGGCACAGCGCGACGGCGACCAGGCGGGGCCATTCGATCAGCGACGCGAGCGCGAAGAAAAGTCCCCAGCAGGCGAGATAGACCTGCCGGTCGTTCGCGGGGTCGATGCGCGGCACGATGCTGTTCGTCGGCGCGAGCTGGAGGAAGAACCACAGGATGCCGAACGCGAGCCAGGGCCGGCGGCGCAGGTTGAGCACGCCGATCGCGAGCAAAGCGAACAGGAGCAGCGCCTGGAAAGCGAGTGTCGGCGTCCATTCGGTGATCGTCGGCAGCGCCGGATCGATGTTGAGGTCGCTCAGCGCGACGAGATGCCAGATCAGGTACGACACGGCGCCGATCTGCGTGAGGAGGTTGTGATAGAGGCTGCGCTCGCCGTAGCCGTAGGCGATCAGATCCCAGTAGCGCTGGTTCAGCAAGAGCACCGCGCCGCCGGCCGCGAGCAGCGCCCAATGCGCGCCTTGTCGCCTGAGGATCGTGCGCCAGTCGGTGCGCCGGCAAATCTCGACGAGAAGCAGCGCAGCCGGCAGCGTCACCGCGGTCTCGCGCGTCGCGAGGGCCAGCACGAAGAGGAGGCAGCTCCACCCCCAGTGGGCGCCCCGCAAGTAGACGAGCAGGGCACCGAGGTAGAACGTCGCCATCAGCGACGAGGAGCGACCGCTGATGTAGGTCACGGCCTCGGTCTGCATCGGGTGCAGCGCGAAGAGGAGGGCGGGGAGCAACGAATAATTACGGACGTTGTCCGGAATCAGCCTTCGGCCGATGAGGTAGAGGAGCACCGCGTTCGCCGCGTGCAGCGCGATGTTCAGCAGGTGGAAGCCGAACGGGTCGGAGTTGATCGTCCAGTTGAGGACATAGCTCGCCTTGAGCATCGCGCGCACGCCGCCGCTCGCGCGGTCGAAGAAGGTGCTCCAGGCGTGCACCGTCGGATAGTCGACGATGACGTTGTAGTCGTCGAAGTGGAACGGCCCGAGAAGCGACGGCAGGTATGCCGCCAGCGCCACGGCGGCAAGCAGCGCTACATCTCTACGTGCCGGAGTCAAAGGCGCGGTCGAGGAGGCCGGCGGCGTTCCACCAGCGGTTGCGCGCGTTGAGCAGGACGACCAGCACCCGCACGCCGCCTCGCTGGGCGAGCGCGATGACGCAGTTGCCGGCGCGGCCGGTCGTGCCGGTCTTCACGCCGATCGCGCCGTCGTAGCGGCCGAGGAGGGCGTTCGTGGTGGTGAAGTGGAATTTCTTCCGGCCATCGGCCGTCGTGATGGTCACGCGCTCGGTGCGCGCGAGCTCGGCGAACTCCCGCTTCTGCATGACCTGCTCGGCGAGCTTGGCGAGATCGTCCGCGGTCGAGTACTGCCCGGGCTTGTCATGCCCGCACGGATCGACGAACTGCGTGTCGCGCAAGCCCATGGCGATCGCGCGCTGGTTCATGCGCGTGACGAAGGTGACGCCGAAATGGTCGGCGATCGCGCGGCAGGCGTCGTTCGCCGAGCGCACCACCATCGCGGCGAGGAGCGAGCGCATGCGCAGCTGCTGCCCCGCCTTGAGCCCGATGCGGCTGCCGCTTTCGCGCGAGGCGGCGCGGCTCACCGTGACGACGTCATCGAGGTGCCCGGACTCCAGCGTGACGAGCGCGCTCATCATCTTGGTGAGGCTTGCCGGGGCCATGCGCAGCTTCTCGTGGCCCGCCCAGATGACGATCCCGTTCCTCTTTACGAGATAGGCGTCGGCGATGCGCGGAAAGCGATCCTCCGCCGCATGGAGAGTCCACGCGGCGAGGAGGGCAACGAGTGCGATTACTTGCCGAATAGGCCTTTGAGCTTGTTGATGCCCTGGGTGACGCCCTGCTTGGCGGCATCGACCGCTTGCGTGGTGCTCGTCGGGATGCCATGCGCGCTCGACCGGTCTTCCTCGATCGACGTACCAAGGGCCATGCACATCTGGAACTTCTTCTTGTCCGCTTTCTGATACATGCTCGTGTAGTCTCGTCCCGCGCAGTATTTCGTGTATTGCGCCTTTGCCTCAACCGGACAATACGCTCCCAGGTAGCCATAGCTGTCGGTCTCGGCCGCACGGGGGCAGAGCTTGGCGGACGATGACTTGGCCTCGGCCGGGCAGTTCTGCACGAGGAACCCGAAGGATTCGCCGCTCACGGCCTTGGAGCACAGGCTGGTCGCGATGGTGGCGCTCTTCAACCCGCAATAGGCGCTCGATGCCGGGATGCGCTCCGCGGCGGGCGTGGCCTTGCGCTTGCCTTCATCGTCGGTCTCCGACGTGACGTGCTCCGTCTTCGCCGCCTTGGTGAAGCCGGCCTCGGTCTGCAGGCTGCCGCAGAATTCCTTTTTCTTCGCCTCGCAGAACGCCTGGTCCTCCGGGGGAAATGCGAATTGGCTGAATCCCTGCCGCTCCTTCTCGGTCTTTGCGTTCTTCGCGAGGCAGTGCGATCCGTGTGAGCTGCTTGCGTCCTTTCCGTCGCAGAGCGCCAAGGCGAGGTCGTGGTAATCCATCTTCGTCACCGCGCTCTCGCAGCCCGCCTTCATCTTGGCGAATGTCCGCTGCTTGTCTGCCTGCATGTCGGCATTCATCTTGGCCGTCATCGCCGCCATGTCCGCCTGCATTGCCCGGGCCTTCGCCTGGCTGTCCTCGCGGTCGGCCTGTGCGACCTTGAGGTCGCATGCGCCGAGCTTCTTGCCGGCCATGGTCATCGTCATGTCGCCGCGCTTCGAGGTCATCTTCATGGTGCCGTTGTATTCGGTATGCGCGGCGTTGTAGGTGGTCTCCATGACCGCCGTGCCCTCCGGGCATTGCATGGTCATGGTGACCTTGTTGCCGCTCTCCTTGAAGTCGGTGACCTTGCACTTCTCGCTGCCTTTGCTCTGCATCGCCTTCTTGCGGTCGCCCTTCTCGGTGCACACCCGCGACTTCTGCCCGCCCATGCCCGCCGGCAGGCCCGGAATATTCATCTGCGAGCTGACTTCCCAGAGCTCGCCCTCGAGGGCGGCATGGGCCATGGCAAATGGAAGCGCTGCGGCCGCTAGCGCAAGTATTGTTTTCACGTTTCTCCCTAGTGTTGAACCCCGCGCCAATTATGACTTAGGCTCGCCCGATGCTGGACCTTCTGATTCGCAACGCCAGGGTCTGCGACGGCAGCGGCGCCAAGGCTTTTCAAGGTGATGTCGGGATAAGGGACGGCCAAATCGCAACGGTTCGCAATAACGGCGAGCCGGCACGCGAGACGGTCGATGCCGGCGGCCTTGCGCTGATGCCGGGTATCGTCGATGTGCATACGCACTATGACGCGCAGATCACCTGGGATCCAACGCTTTCCCCCTCCGTTGCGCTCGGCGTCAGCACCGTGGTGATGGGTAACTGCGGCTTTGGCATCGCGCCGTGCCCGCCAAAGCTGCGCGAGACGCTGCTGCGGAACCTCTCGGTCGTGGAGGGTATGGACGTCGAGGCGCTCCTCGCCGGCACGCGCTGGGACTTCGAGACATTCCCGCAGTACCTCGACATGATCGAGCGCCGGCGCCCGCACGCCAACGTCGCGGTGCTGGCGCAGCATTCCACGATCCGCAACGCGGTTCTTGGAGAAGATGCATCCAGCCGGGCGAAGCCCACGGCTCGGCAGCTAGGCGAGATGAAACGGCTGGTTGCGGAAGCGATCGACGCCGGCGCGGCGGGCTTCGCGTCCTCGTTCTCGCCCAACCACAGCGGCTGGGGCGGCCGGCCGATGCCCTCGACGATCGCGGGCGACGAAGAACTGCGCACGCTCGCCGGCGTGCTCGGCGAGAAGCAGCGCGGCATCTTCGTCATGGCGACCGGCCCGCGTGCGACGCCGGAATTCATGGAGTCCGTCGCCGCAGAAACCGGTCGCCCGGCGTTCATCGTCACGGTGCTCACGATGTACAACCCGGCGCAGCCCGAGCGCGCGATGCAGATGTACGAGCGATGCGCGCAGGCGCTCGCGCGCGGGCGCGAGGTCTATATCCACGCCAATTGCCAGCCGCTTTCCTTCGACTTCACGCTGCGCGAGCCGTATCTCCTGTACTCGCATGACGCCTTCGACCGCGTGAAAGCGGCGCCGGCCGACGGGCGGTTGGCGATTTATCGGGAACCGGCGTTCAGGCAAAGGCTGCGCGAGAACTTCCGCCAGCCGAAGCAGGGCATCCTCTTCTACGGCGACTGGTCGCAGGTCGAGCGCGACGGGAAGCCCGTGACCGAGCTCGCGAAGCGCGCAGGCAAGGATCCGCTCGATTATGTGTTCGACCTGCCGCTGGACGTGCAGCTGGTGGCGAAGCTCTACCAGAACGACGATGCCGGTGTCGCGCCCTTATTGAAGCACCCCGCGGGGGTCATCGCGCTGTCGGATGCCGGCGCCCATCTCATTTATTTCTGCGATGCGGGCTATGGCCTTCACTTCCTCGCGCACTGGGTCCGCGAGACCGGCACGTTCACGCTCGAGGAAGGCGTGCGTCGGCTGACAGCCGACCCGGCGACGAAATACCGCATTCCCGGGCGTGGACGCATCGCGCCGGGGTGCAAGGCTGATCTGCTGCTGTTCGACCCGAAGCGCGTCGGCGTGTCGGCGCTGCGCAGGGTCAAAGACCTGCCGGGCGGCGGCACGCGCATGCTGCGCGATCCGCTCGGCGTGCACGGCCTGTGGGTGAATGGCGTGCAGGTGTTCGACGGACAGAAGTTAACGTCGCCCGAGCGCGGGCCGGGAGAAGCGTTAAGGCGCTTCGGGGGCTAAACTACGCCTATAAGAATCCTCCTTCCGATGATCTTGGCCGCGCTCGGCGGCTGTGCACTCGACGGTACGTATCGCACCGAGGGCCCTGCCAGGATCGATCTCGCGCCTTTCACCCGGTTGAGCATCGCGCGAACCCTCATCTACCTGCCGCCGGCCGAAGGCGTGAAGCTCATGCAGGAGCTGGGCGAGCGGCCGGGCGCCGAGGTGCTCGGCGTGGTGCTGACCGACGAGGCGACGCCGCACATGATGATCGTCTTCGCCAAGTCGCGCGATGCGCGCGGCCGGCCGGACGTCGAGCTCGCCGGCTGGGACGAGGCGCCGGCGGCGCGCTCCTACATCGAGGAGCTGAAGCTGGCCCAGCGCGAGCGGCAGCGGATGTAGCAGAGGCATGGAAATCGCATAGCAGTGCCCGTGAAGCCGGAGACCCTGCCCGCCACTGTCTCGCGGGCGGAGTTCCTCAATCTCTTCCTCGCGGTCTTCCTGCCGATGTTCATGGCCGCGGTGGACCAGACGCTGCTCGCCACCGCGACGCCCGCGATCGCGGCGACGCTCGGCGGGTTGCGCGACACCTCCTGGATCGCGGTCGGCTATCTGCTCGCATCGGCGACCATCGTTCCCGTCTACGGGCGGCTCGGCGACCTGCACGGGCGGCGCGATCTCCTGCTCGTCGCGCTCGGCGTCTTCACGCTCGGCTCGCTCGCCTGCGGCGTCGTGCGCACGCTGCCGCAGCTCGTCGTCGCGCGCGTGCTGCAGGGGCTCGGCGGCGGCGGGCTGATGGTGCTCTCGCAAGCGCTGATCGGCGAGCTCGTGCCGCCGCGCGAGCGCGCTCGCTTCCAGGGCTACTTCGCCACGGTGTTCACCGCGGCGAGCATCGGCGGCCCGGTGCTCGGCGGCATCGTGGTGTCGCACATCAGCTGGCGGTGGCTTTTCTTCGCCAACCTGCCGCTCGCCGCGTTCGCGGCCTGGCGGCTGGTGCAACTGCCGCGCGGTCATGGTCATCGCACGCAGGAAACGAAAGCCGACCTGCCGGGGCACATCCTCTTCGCGATCGGCGCGGTATCGGCGCTCTTCTGGTTCACTTCCGTCGGCCACCGGTTCGGCTGGCATTCCGGCGAGAGCCTCGCCCTCCTCGTGCTGGCGGCGGCGAGCCTTGCCGCATTGGTCTGGCACGAGCGGCGCCACGTCTCGCCCTTCCTGCCGGTCGATCTTTTGCGCGAGAAGACGATCGGGCTCTCGGCGGTCGTCGTGATGCTCTTCGCGTCGTGCCTGTTCGCGATGGTGTTCTTCCTGCCGATCTACCTGCAGCTCGGCCACCGGGTGAGCGCGCAGTACGCGGGCCTTCTCCTCCTTCCGATCACCGGCGGCATGGTCACGGCCGCCGTGATCTCCGCCCAGGTGCTGCGGCGTACCGGGCGGCCGCGCTGGATCCCGGTCGTGGGCTTGAGCTCGTCCGCGACGGCGCTCCTTCTCCTCGGCATCGTGCCGGACCACATGGCGGTGGTGATCGTGCTCGGCATCATGTGCGGGCTCGGTTTCGGCTGCGTCATGCCGACGATCCAGGTGACGATCCAGACGGTGGCCGGGCGCGAGCGCCTCGGCGTGGTCACGGCGCTGAACGGGCTTGCGCGCTCGACCGGCGGCGCCGCCGGTGCGGCGCTCTTCGGCGCCGTGGTGTTCGCGCTCATTCCCGCCGCGGTCGACCGCAGCGCGCTGCTGCAGGCGGCGAGCGAAGCGGACGTCGGCGTGGTGCTGCATGCCTTTCACACCGCGTTCTTCTTCGCAGGATGCGTGGCCGCCATCGCGGCCATCGTCGCGAGCCGGATGCCCGACGTAGCGCTTTGGGAAAGATAGCGGAACGATTCTTGCGGTGATCCCGGGCGTACGTTGCCTTGTCTCGAGCAGTGCGATACCCGGGCGGTCATACCGAGCGACGCCGAACTTGATCCAGCGCAACGCACACGGCGGGCCCGTTCCCCGGGCCCGCCCTTTCTTCCTACAATGGCTCGATGATCCCGCAGCGCTTCGGCCAGGTCTGGCTCTATCACGGCGGCACGCCGCTGCCCGCGCTCCAGCAGCCGCATG
>DASQGW010000057.1:0-10341 GCA_035632415.1 Burkholderiales bacterium
CGCATACGGCGAGGGCAGCAGCACCGCGTCGAGCAGGAAATCGAACGAGAAGCCGGTCCTGCTGCTCGCCACGAAGCGTTGGTACGCCGCCCGCGACTTGATCACCTTGCGCAGGATCTCGATCACGAGTCCGAGCGCCACGCCGATCCAGATCGCGGTGCGCTGATACGGCTTGTCGTCGGTCAGGCTGCGCAGCACGCCGACGAACTTGTAGGTCATCGCCGATGCCCACTTGGCGGGCTGCTGGTCGGCCGGAAGGGTCGTCTGGTCGAGTTGCAGCACCGGGTAGGCGCTCATGAACACCTTCGCGAACAGCACCGCCATGATCGCGCCCATCACGATGCCTGCCACCTGGAAGCGGAACTGGATCGTGCGATTGGTGCCGAGCCGCCAGCCGGTCGAGCGGTCCTGCTGCATGTCGCCGCCGACCACCGTGCTGATCAGCAAAATGGCGCCGGCGAGGAGGCCGACGATCGGGTTGGTGAGGCCGGCGAGCGCCATCACCGTGACGCCGACGACGAAGGCGGAAGAGATCGGATTCGAGTCGGAAATCCCGATGCTGATGCCGTTGATCAGCACGAAGATCGAAGCGAGCGCGACGCCGAGGATCGCGTAGCCCACCGGGACGCCGAGGCTTGCCGAGACGGCGATCACCGCGATCGCCCAGAAGCCGACCCACATCAGCAGCTTGCTCGTATCGACCTTCTTCCACTCCTCCTGCGCCACAGGCGGCTGGGCAACCGTGGCGCTGCTGCGCGCCAGCGCCTCCTTGGCGACCAGGGTGAGATCGACAATGGCGGCGCCGAGGATCGTGCCGAGCGAGATCAGGAAGCCGACCTTGCGCCAGGGGTCGTGCGGGCCAAGCAGGCCGACGTCGCGCAGCCACGGCGTGAGCCCGAGTCCGATCAAGCCGACGGTAATCGCCGGCACTCCGATGCGCGCGCCGACGATCATTCCGGCGCCGAAATTGGACGAGGAGAAGCTGATCGCGTTCAGGAACGCGAGGCCGCCTCTTTCCGCGGCGAGCGTGATGCCGATGCCGAGGCCCAGGCCCGACCCCAGTCGGGAGACCGAGCGCTTGAGGATCGTCGGATCGGAGAGCGCGCGCAGGATGTTCGCCACCGCGAAGCCCGACGGATACTTGAGCTGCATCCGGTCGACGACGAGCGGCGTGTAGAGCATGCCGAGGCCGACGCCGAGCATGCCGATGCAGAGGAAGTACGCGATGAGCTGCCATGTGGGCGGCTCCGCGAGGCCGAGCCAGATCATGGTCTGGATCAGCACGCCCATCGCCGCCATGCCGGCGACCGAGGCCGCCATCGACTGCATGTAGTTCGCGCCGTGCCGGCCCTCCGCGCCGTAGCCGAAGGTGACGACGCTGCCGAGGATGCCGGCGAGCACCTGGCCGCCGATGAAGAATCCCAGCGAGAAGTTCATGTACGCCGCCGCGATGCCGCCGAGCGGGCCGAGGATGAAGATCGCGACGAGCGCGAGCAGGATGTAATAGGCCCGCGAATTGATCGCCGGCAGGAAGCCGAACCGCGGCGCCGCGGTGGCTGCGGATGTGCTGTCAGCCATTCATTCCTCCTCTACCAACAAAATTGCGCGCCACTATATGCGAAAAGGGGTCAGAGCAATTTTCCTGTAACAACTACGAGCGCCAGTAGTTACAGGAAAATTGCTCTGACCCCTTTTCAGCCGGAAAGGATTTCGACGTCCTTGAGGACGGGATCGTCCGCCACGGCGATCTCGTTCTCGATCAAGAGCCCGCAAGCCGGGCAGCAGAACTGGCGGAGCTGCGGCACGGGGTCGATGAAGCGCGCGGGATCGCCGACGATCGGGTTCGCCGCCTGGATCGGCAGGTCGTTGCGAACGCAGTAGGTCTTGTAGTTATGGCTGATCGGCCCGAGGTCCTGGCCGCATTTCGCGCACCCGTGGTGCTTGTTGTCGTAGATGGCGATGTTCTCCGTGGCGAGCACCTTCACGCTGCCGGAGAGCTTGCGGATCGCCTTCTCGGTCGTCTGTCCCTGCACTCGCCGTGCGCGCAGCTCGTGGCGCCGCCGCTTGGTGGCTTCCGCGTCGCCCAGCACCACGCCGTACATGTCGCGCGCGGCGATCGCCGACACGTCGCCGTTATGAATGTCGGCCTCCACTTTGGCGGGATCGCGCTCGAGCGGATCGCCGAAGCCGCCGGCCGCGGACCAGAGCACCGCGTAGACGTCCGCCGCGCCCTGCGTGAAATCCTGCTGCCGCAGTTGCAGCGTTTCCGGCTCGCCCTTGAGCTCGCGGATGTCGCCGACGAGCTGCGAGCTCTTCATGCGCTCCAGCACGTTGGAGTTCTTCAGGAACTGGTAGCGGTTCACCGCGCCGGGGTAGCCGCCCATCATGCCGGTCGAGGTCGGGATCGCATTGCCCGAGGAGAGCGTGTCGTGCGTGATCTTGTCGGTGCCGTGCGGGATGAAGCAGGACTCGGCGGAAAGGCCGCCGCGGAATTTGCCGGCGCCGCCGGAATCGGCGATTTCCTTCCGGTAGAGGAACAGGACCGGGAAGGACTGCTCGGTGTGCTCGACGTTCGGCAGCTTGCAGATCGGCGTGCGCGCCTGCCCGCCGGTGGAGATGCCGTCGGCGTGGGAGAAGGCGCCGATCGCGCCGCCGATCGGATCCACCAATAGATAGCCGTAGCGCTCGCCCCACTGGTCGATGCCGCGGAAGATGGTCGCCGGCCACTGGCTCGTGCCGCCGATGCACATGACATCTCGCCTGAGTTCCGGCGAAGGATAGATCATCTTCGAGAGCACGTTGTACGCCGGGTAGAGCGAGATCTCCATGCACTGCACCGGCGCGGTCGAGACGGAGGCCGGGAAGTCGGCGCAGTTCAGCGTGCCGGGCGTCGGGTTGAAGTCGACGTGGCGCAGCGCGCCGCCGACCGCGTAGTACTGCTCCCAGCACATGAGCTCGTTCAGCGCCACCATGATGGCGCCGCGCCAGCCGGAGTAGGTGGCGTTGATGCCGCCCGCCTGCGGATCCGTGCCTTCGTTCTCGAACACGAGACGGTTCTTGTGCTTCTTCAGCGTCAGCATCACGCGGTGCACCTGGCGGTCGCCGGGACGGCAGCATTCAACGTAGGTGCGGTCGCGCCACACGCCGTCGGGCAGCGTCGACAATTTCTTCAGGAACGCGCGCTCGCCGTCGTCGATGATCTTCTTCATCACGCCCTTGACGGTGTCGGCGCCATATCTTTTTATCAGGGACAAAACCCTGTCCTTCGCGGTCATGTTCCCGGCGAGCTGCGCGCGGAAGTCGAGCGCCACCGCGCTCGGCTTGCGCGATGAGCGGAGGTAGATCTCCTCGATGTCGCGCCGGATCTCGTTCTTCTCCACGATCTTCACCGGCGGGATCAGGATGCCTTCGTCGAACGCGTCGCGCGCCGACGGGCAGAAGCTGCCGGGCGTGATGCCGCCGATGTCGTACTGGTGCAGGCAGTTCGTCACCCAGCAGAAGAGCTCGCCCTTCCAGAACACCGGGCAGAGCAGCATCACATCCATCTGGTGCGCGGCGCCGACCCAGGGGTCGTTGGCGAGGAACATGTCGCCGTCGGCGATGCCCGGGTTGTCGGCCCGGTTCTCGAGCGTCCACTTGACCTGCGTGTCGGTGACGCCGGACATGTATTGCATGTACGGCCCGAAATAGACGAACTCGGCGTCCTCGGTAAGGATGGAAGGGTTCAGGTCCAACGCGTACATCGCGACCGGCGAGCCGGAGAGGCGCTGGATCGTCGCGCCGTGCTCCTCGTTCACGTTCCACAGCGCATGCCGCACGACCTCGAAGGTCACCGGGTCGATTTCCTTCTTGCCCTTGCGGTGGAGCCTCAGCTTCTTCGGGATGTTGAGAACCCGCGGCGGGACGTAGCCGCTCCTGACGCCGTCAAAGGCGACCCCGGCGAGCTCGGAGAGCTTCTTTAGAGGCGCGTTCACTTCTTCTCTTCGGGTTTCTTGCTCGGCGTGAATTCCAGCGGTCCGGTCTCGTCGATCTTCGGGTCGGGTTTCTTCTCCGCAGGCTTGGCCGCGGCTGCGACGGGCCTGGGCGCGACGGCAGCGGGTTTCGGTGCGGCAGCGGCAGGCTTCGGTGCCTCGGCCGGCTTCTTCGGCGCTGCCGCGGGGGTGCTCGGCCCCTCACCCATGTCCTTCCACGCCTTGGCGCATTCGCCGCAGAGCATGGTCTTCTTGCCGCCGCTCATCATGGACGTGGCGTGCTTGGCGCAGAGCGGCTGCTCGCAGTTCGCGCACTTGGTGACGGCGTTCTGGCCGCAAGGCTTCTTCTTGAGCAATCCCGTCTCGATGGTGCAGGTCTCTGCCATGACGCCTCCCTAGAACGTCAGTTCGAAGTTGCCGAGCTCGTCGACGCGCAGCCGCGTCCCGGGCTGCACGACCACGGTCGTGTCGGCCGTCTCGACGATCGCCGGCCCGGCTATCTTGTTCCCGCTCACCAGCAAGTCACCGTCAAAGACGACTGTCGGTCGGCGCTTGCCGATGTCCGGCCAGTAGATGTCGCGCTTCTTTCTCACCGCCTGCTGCGGGATGCGCGATGAGACTTTCTTGGCCCGCACGAGCTTGGGCCGCGGCGTGAGCGCCTTCGCGCGCAGCCGGCCGACGACGAACTCGAGCTGCGCACCGGGCAGCGCCGAGCCGCGGCCGTAGAGCTGCTCGTAGCGCTGCACGAACATCTTCCTCAGCGGGACCTCATAGCCGTGCGGCAGCCTCGGCCACGGCAGCGTGATCTCGACCTCGTTGATCTGGCCCTTGTGGCGGATGTCGAGCGAGAACTCGAAGCGCTGGCGCTTGTGCTCGATGCCCTCGGACTTCATCAGCTGCTGCGCGCGGGTCTCGAGCGCTTCGAGCTGGTCGTTCACACGCTTCGCCGGCACGGGCGTCGCCATGATCTCGGTGTGCTCGAAGATGTGCAGCACGTCCGCCGCCGCCGCGCCGAACGCGCACCAGGTGGAGGCTGCCTTTCTCTGGGGCACGATGACCCTGCGTACACCGAGCTCACGCGCAAACACGCCCGCGTGCGCCGGTCCCGCGCCGCCGAAGGCAAAGAGGACGAAGTCGCGCGGATCGAAGCCTTTCTCGACCGTCACCTTGCGGATGATGTCGGCCATCTGCAGCTCGACGATGCGGCAGATGCCGGCCGCGCACTCGATGGCATTCATGCCGATCTGCGCGCCGAGCGCCGCGATCGCGTCCGTGGCCGCCTTCCTGTCGAGGACCATGCGTCCGCCGGCGAAGTTGTCCGGATCGAGGTAGCCGAGGACGAGCTGTGCATCGGTGACGGTCGGCACGGTCCCGCCCCGGCGGTAGCACACCGGCCCGGGAAACGCGCCCGCGCTGTCCGGTCCTACGGTCATCGTGCGTTTCTCGGGCTGCACCCGCACGAGGCTTCCGCCGCCCGCGCCGATCGCCTGGAGATCGACCTTCGGCAGGAAGTATTCGTATTGGTCGGTGTTGGAGATGAACGAGTAGGCGGGCTTGCCTTCGTGGATGATCGAGACGTCGAACGACGTGCCGCCCATGTCGGTTGTGATGACGTTCTTCTCGCCCATCGCGGCGCCGAGGAACATCGACGCCGTCACGCCGGAAACGGGCCCCGAATCGAGCGTCAGCAGCGGCGCTTCGCCGGCGCGTCCCACCGGCACCGTGCCGCCGCCGCATTGCGTGATCTGCAGGCCATGGTCATATCCCAGCCGGCGGAGCGAAGTGTCCAGCCTTTGCAGGTAGCCGCCCATGACCGGCCCGAGATAGGCATTCAGCGCCGTGGCGGTGACGCGCTCGTACTCGCCCCATTTCGGCGCGATGTCGACCGACGTGGTGACGAAGACCTCGGGCGCGAGTCGCTGCACCATTTCCTTCACGCGGTTCTCGTGCGTCGGATTGCGGAACGACCACAGGAAGCAGATCGCGATCGCTTCGACCCCCTGGTCGAGGAGCTCGCGGATCGCCGATTCCGCTTCGCGCTCGTTAAGCCGCACCACGATCTCGCCGAAGCAGTCGACGCGCTCGGACACGCCGCGGATGAGGCGCTTCGGCACGATCGGCGCGGGCTTGGAAGTCTCCGGGAAATGCACCACCTTGCGGATGTCGCGCCCGCCATAGCCGCGCGAGCCGCGCATGATGTGGATCGCGTCCTCGTGGCCCTTGGTGGTGACGAGCCCGACCTTCGCGCCGCGCTTCTGGATGATGGTGTTCGTGCCGACGGTGGTGCCGTGCGACAGAAATGCGATGTCCCGGCAGAAGCGATCGAGCGGCAGTCCGAGCGCTTCGGCGCCCGCGCCGAGCGCGTCCATCATGCCGCGCGCGAAGTCGGGCGGCGTGGAGGGCACCTTGGTGGTGAGGAGCTTGCCGGCGTGATCGACGATGGCGCAATCGGTGAAAGTGCCGCCGATGTCGATGCCGACGAGGTAGCTCATGGCGTCTATATTAGCGGGCACCCCGGAGGGATTGCCTTCGCGCCTGGCGCAACGAACTACAATTTCGCTATCCACCAGTCGAACTTGGGTCGCGCAAGGGACTCAGCGCCTCGGGCTCGCCTGATGTTGTACATTGCCGTATCTCTCGAGGAGGGGATCCATGAAGCCGTTACTCAGAACTACAGTGGCCGCGCTCGCGGCTGCCGTCGCCTTCAGCGCGGTTGCGCAGGACCGCGTGGTCCGCATCGGCGTGTTGATGCCCATTTCGGGCCCGGGCTCGTATTTCGGCGTGATGGACAAGGAAGGCATCGAGCTCGCGCTCGAGCGATTCAGGAACGGCGTGAACGGCTACAAGCTGCAGGTGCAGTACGAGGACTCGGCGTGCAGCCCGCTGCAGGCCACCAACACGGCGAAGCGCATCCTCGACCAGTTCAAGCCGCACGTCGTGATCGGCGAGGAATGCTCGGATGCCTCGCTCGCGATCGCGCCGATCCTCAACGAAGCGAAGGTCGTGCAGCTGAACGTGGGGTCGGTGACGATGAAGCTCACCGAATCGGGCTACAAATACACCTTCCGCATCTTCCCGAACGCCGAGCAGCAGAGCCTGCCGCTCGCGAAGGTGGCCTACAACACGCTCAAGGCGCGCACCGCGGTCATCCTGCACGAGAAGACCAACGCGGGCAGCGACAACGCCGAGGGCTTCAAGAAGCCGTTCGAGGCGATGGGCGGCAAGGTGCTCGCCACCATCGACTTCGGGCGCGACGTGAACGACTTCACCGCGATCGCCACGCGCATTGCGTCGCTCGGCAAGGTCGACGTGCTGCCAACCTTCGCGCTCGAGGGCCAGCAGGTGCGCCTGTCGCAGGCGCTCGCCCAGGCGAAGGTGGTGAAGGGCGGCGGCGGCCGCGCGGTGCAGATGGGCTCGATCTGGCTGCCCTACGGCTACGACCAGAAGGCCGGCCAGGCTGCCGAGGGCTACGTGCGCATCGTGCAGTTCGACCCTACCGAGAAGCGCAAGATGGTGCAGGACTTCGTAAGCGCGTTCAAGGCGAAGTACGGTGCGGACAAGGTGCCCACGCACATCAACGCGCACGCCTACGATGCGATCCTGCTCGTCGCCGAGGCGGTGCGCCGTGGCGGACACGATTCCGAGTCGATCCGCGATCAGCTCAGCAAGATGAAGGGATTCGAGGTCACCACCGGAACGATCAGCTTCGACGCCAAGGGGCAGACTTCGGACCTCTCGGTCGTGCACTTCGTCGAGACGCAGAAGGATCTTTCCTGGAAGGCGCTGAACTGGCAGTAGCGCCGCAGTAACATGAGCGACCTGGTTGCGCTCGTCGTTCAGCAATCGCTGAACGGCGTGTACCTGGGCTGCCTGTATGTCATGGTGGCCCTGGGGCTCACCCTGATCTACGGGGTGCTGAACCAGATCAACTTCGCCCACGCCGACTTCGTCACGGTCGGCGCGTTCGCCGCGTTCTTCACCGCCACGCGCCTTGCTACCAGGGTGCTGGGGCTGCCCGACGCCGGCGCATACCTGCTGTCCCTGATCGTCGCGCTCGGAGTTGGCGCGCTCCTCGGCCTGGCAGTGAACGCGGCGGTGTTCGCGCCGCTGCGGCGCGGCGACGAGCTGCGCCCGCTGATCGCGACCATCGGCGTGTCGGTGCTGCTCGAGAACTTCCAGCTCTGGCTGTTCGGCCCTATCCCCTACCAGTTCGATTCGCCGTTCAGCCGCGAGACGATCCGCATCGGCCGCATCTTCTTCACCGCGCAAAGCCTACTGGTCGTGGCGGTGTCGGCGAGCGCGATCGCCGCGCTCTACGCCTTCATGCGCTTCACCTTCCTCGGCAAGGCGCTGCGCGCGGTCGCGCAGGACCGCGAGACCGCCGGGCTGATGGGCATCAACCCGAACCTGCTGATCGCGCTCACCATCGTGATCGCCTCGGCGCTTGCCGGGATGGCGGGCGCGCTGCTCGGGCCGGTCATCGTCCTGACCCCTTTTGCCGGCGGCACCGTGATCGTCAAGGCTTTCGCCATCGTGATCATCGGCGGCTTCGGCAACATGCAGGGCACCATCCTCGCCGGGATCCTGGTCGGCATCATCGAGGCGTTCACCGTGCAGTACCTCGGCTCGGGCCTGATCGACCTCGTCGTCTTCGTGCTGCTGCTCGCCATGCTGGTGCTGCGGCCCACCGGGCTCATCGCCGAGCGCAAAGAGGAGAACGTCTGAGCCGCAGGGCGATCTATCTTGTGCTCGCCATCGCGGCGGTGGGCGCGCTTCCCTGGCTGATCACGACATCCTATTGGCGCGGCATCCTGGTCGTGTGCGCCATGAACGTGCTGCTCGCGCTCTCGCTCAACCTCGTCCTGGGCTACACGGGGCAGCTCAACCTCGGGCAATCCGCGTTCTTCGGCATCGGTGCGTACGTCTCGACCATCCTCATGAAGACCTACGGCTGGAATTTCTGGCTCGCCTCGCTCGCCGCGGTGGGCGCGGCGGGACTGCTCGGCCTCGCGCTCGCGGCGTTCGCCGTGCGCCTGCGCGGCCATTACCTCGCCATCGCCTCGCTCGGCTTCGCCGTCATCACCTACCAGGTGCTGGTCAACTGGGAAAGCGTGACCGAGGGCGTGCGCGGCATCTACGGCATCCTGCCGCCGGTGCGCGGCACCCCGGCGCTCTTCTACGTGGTGGCGGGCATCGCGGTCGCGGTCTACGTGCTGATGGACAACCTGGTGCGCTCGCCGGTCGGCGACACGCTGCGCTCGATCCGCGAGGACGAGGTCTCCGCCGCCTCGCTCGGCGTGAACGGCGCGATCTGGAAAGCCTTCGCCTTCGGCTCGGGCGCCGCGATCGCGGGGCTCGCCGGCTGCTTCTACCCCGGCTTCGTCGGCACGCTCGTGCCCGACGCGTTCAACATCGTCGAGTCGTTCACCATGATGGCGATGGTGATCGTCGGCGGCATGGGCACCATGATTGGCCCGGTGATCGGCGCCGTCGTGCTCACCTTCCTGCCGGAGCTGCTGCGCGGCTTCGGCGAGTTGCGCCTGATGATCTACGGCCTCGCGCTGACGCTCGTGGTGCTCTTCATGCCGGGCGGCATCGTCCAGGCCTGGCTCGCCCTGAGGTCGAGGTTTTCATGATCCGGGCGCAGGGCTTGAGCAAGAGCTTTGGCGGCGTGCACGCGGTGCAGGACGTCTCGCTCTCGGTGCCGGAGAAATCGATCTTCGCCCTGATCGGACCGAACGGGGCGGGCAAGTCGACCCTCCTCAACCTGCTCTCGGGGATCTACCAACCGGACTCCGGCGACTTGGTTTTCGAGAATAACAGGCTCATCGGCGTGCCGGCCTACCAGCGCGTGCGCCTGGGCATCGCACGCACCTTCCAGAAAATCCGCCTTTTCAAGCAGCTCACGCTGCTCGAGAACGTGCGTGCCGGGTTCCACATCCACCAGAACGCGCCGTTCTGGGAATACCTCTTGCGCGGCAGCACCGGCCGCTTTCACCGCGAAGCGCTCGAGCTGCTGGACTTCGTCGGCCTCGCCTCGCGCGCGAACGAGCGCGCCGGCGCGCTGCCTTACGGGCAGCAGCGCATGCTCGAGATCGCGCGCGCGCTCGCCACGCGGCCGCGCCTGTTCATGCTCGACGAGCCTGCGGCGGGCCTGAATGCCGCGGAGATGGAATTCCTCCTCGAGCGGCTGGAGCAGATCCGCAGCCGCGGCGTCACGGTGCTGGTCGTCGAGCACAACATGGACCTCGTCATGAACGTCGCGCAGCGCGTCTTCGTGATGGACCACGGCGTGGCGCTCTTCGAGGGCGCGCCGCGCGAGGTGCAGGCGAATCCCGCGGTGATCGCGGCTTACCTGGGCGGCGAGTTT
>DASQGW010000058.1:0-3579 GCA_035632415.1 Burkholderiales bacterium
GAGCGGCTTCTTCAGGATCTTGTCGACGTAGTCCTTCGCCGGCGCGACGCTGCGCAGGTAGAAGAGCGCGTAGCCGAACGGCGGGTGCATGAACGAGGTCTGCATGTTGACCCCGAGCAGCACGCCGAACCAGATGAGATCGATACCGAGTTTCTCGGCAACCGGCCCGAGCAGCGGCACGATGATGAAGGCGAGCTCGAAGAAATCCAGGAAGAACGCGAGGAAGAAGGTGAGCGCGTTCACCACGATCAGGAAGCCGATCTGCCCGCCCGGCAGGCTGGTCAGCAGATGTTCGACCCAGAGATCGCCATTGACGCCGCGGAAGACGAGGCTGAACACCGTCGAGCCGATGAGGATGAAGACCACGAAGGAGGAGAGCTTCGCCGTCGAGTTCATTGCCTGGCGGAGCAGCGACCACGTCAGCCGGCGATTGATGAGCGCGAGAATCAGCGCACCGGTAGCTCCCATGGCGCCGCCTTCCGTGGGGGTCGCGACGCCAAGAAAGATGGTGCCGAGCACAAGGAAGATGAGCGCGAGCGGTGGAATCAGGACGAAGACCACGCGCGTCACCAGCTTCCAGCCGCGAAGCGGCCGCGCTTCCGGCGGTAGCGCCGGAGCCGCCTCTGGCTTGACGATGGTGATGAGCAAGACGAAGCCGGCATACAGAGCCGTCAGCACGAGGCCCGGAAAGATCGCGCCTGCGTACATGTCGCCCACCGAGCGGCCGAGCTGGTCGGCGAGCACGATGAGCACCAGGCTCGGCGGAATGATCTGCGCAAGCGTGCCGGAAGCGGCGATGACACCGGTCGCGAGGCGCCGGTCGTAGCCGTAGCGCAGCATGATCGGCAGGGAGATGAGACCCATCGAGATCACCGAGGCGGCGACGACGCCGGTCGTCGCGGCGAGCAGCGCGCCGACGAAGACCACCGCGTAGGCGAGACCGCCGCGGATCGGGCCGAAGAGCTGGCCGATGGTGTCGAGCAGGTCCTCGGCCATGCCGCTTCGCTCGAGGATCAGCCCCATGAAGGTGAAGAACGGCACCGCGAGCAGCGTGTCGTTCGACATGATGCCGAAGATGCGCTCGGGCAGCGCCTGGAAGAGCGCCTCGCCAAGGAGCCCGAAGTGGATGCCGACGAGGCCGAAGGACAGGCCGAGCGCGGCGAGCGCGAAGGAGACCGGGAAGCCGAGCAGCAGGAAGATGATGAGCCCCAGGAACATGATCGGGGCGATGTTGGCGACGATCCAGGCGCTCATGACTTGCGGCCCTCTTTCTCGACATCCAGCACGATGTCGAGCCCCGGGTCCTTGTGCTTCTCGACCGGGTCGGGAATCAGCCCCTGCAGGAAGGCGATGCGCTTGATCAGCTCCGAGAAGCCCTGCGCCGAAAGCAGGAAGAAGCCGAGCGGCACGAGCATGCGCGCCGGCCAGCGGATCAGGCCGCCGGCGCTTCCGGAGATCTCGCCGCTCGTCCACGCGTTCATGAACACCGGCCACGACAGCCACATGATGAAGAGCGACATCGGCAGCAGGAACAGGATGAAGCCGAAGACGTCGATCCACACCTGGGTGCGACGCGAGAGGTGCGAGGAGACGACGTCGATCCGGATATGCTCGTTATGGAGGAGCGTGTAGCCCGAGCAGAGGAGGAAGACGACCGCGAAGAGGTACCACTGCAGCTCGAGCCAGGCGTTCGAAGCGATGTTGAACGCGTAGCGCATCGTGGCGTTGCCGGAGCTCACGAGCACCATGATCAGGATGCACCAGTAGACGAGGCGCCCCAGATACTCGTTGAGCGTATCAATGGCGCGCGAGAGCGCCAGCAGCGATTTCATCGTCTCCCCCTCAGGAGTTCGTGCGCAGGCGAAGCGCGCGGCTCTGGACCGCCGAGTGCAGCCCCGGCTTGTAGCCTAAGGCAAAGAAGATTTCCGCGCACAGGAAAATCGGCGCGATGAAGATGCTCTGGAACAGGTTGTCGACCAGCGCGGGCCGGCGCCCCTCGAAGATGTGTCCGACGAACTGCAGGGTCCAGCCCCCGATGAACAGCACCGCGAACCAGATCCAGCCCTCGCTCCTTCCCAGGGAAGCGATCGCTTCGCCCGCCCACAAGAGGATGCCGAAGACGATCAGCATGCCGAGCCCGAGCGCTACATCGAGCAGCAGGTAGTAGAAAACGAAGACCGCCATCAACAGCATCGCCGCCGTGATCGCGACGCCGCCGATCTCGAGCCGCGGCCACGAGAGCGGAATGAAGAGTGAGAGCGCGATCACCGGTACGCCGACGAAGTGAGTGGCTTTATTGCGCGCATCCTGGTGATACGCGGCGTAGCTGGCCATTTGCTCTTCGATGGATTTCATCGCGGGCGGACATTTCGTCTAGAATTCAGCATTTTAACGACTCCATGGTGGTCACGCACGGCTCCCTGCAGCCCGGCCCGCGAGGCCGGTGTGCGACGACCATCGGCAATTTCGACGGCGTGCACGTCGGTCATCGCGCGCTGATCGACCGGGTCGTTGCTACCGCGCGCGAGTTGAGCCTGACATCCTGCGTTCTGACGTTCGAGCCGCATCCGCGGGAGTTCTTCGCGCCGGATGCGGCGCCGCGCCGGCTGACACGACTGCGCGAGAAGCTCGAGCTTCTTGCTGCTGCCGGCGTCGGGCGCGTGCATGTCATCCGCTTCAATGCCCGCTTTGCGGCGCTGAGTGCCTCCCGGTTCATCGAAGATGTGCTCGTCAAGGGCCTGCGGACCGCTTGGCTGCTTGTCGGCCGCGACTTTCGCTTCGGCGCACAGCGTAAAGGTGACTTTGCCGCCCTCGAGGGCAAGGGTTTCGCGCTGGAAGCGATGCCCGATGTCGCGCTCGGCGGCGAGCGCGTGTCGAGCTCCGCGGTGCGTGCTGCGCTCGAGGCGGGCGACTTTGCGCGGGCTGAGCGCCTGCTCGGGCGGCCCTACGCGCTGGGCGGGCATGTCGTGCACGGGGCGAGGCTTGGGCACGAGCTCGGCTTTCCGACTGCCAACATCGCATTGCGCCAGCGGCCTCCGCTCGGCGGAATATATGTCGTTGACGTCGAAGGCTTCGGTCCGGCCGTGGCGAGCGTGGGATATCGACCGACGGTGAACCCGGTGCCGCGGCCGCTGCTCGAAGTTCATCTGCTCGAGCGCGGCGGCGATCTCTACGGCAGGCGCCTGCACGTGCGCTTCCTCAGGAAGCTGCGCGACGAGGTGAAATTCGACGGCCTGGCGGAGCTGCGCGCCGCGATCGCGCAAGACGCCGCTCAGGCGCGCCAGTACTTTGCGAGACATGGCTGATTACAAAGACACGCTGAACCTTCCGGAGACGCCGTTCCCGATGCGCGGCGACCTTGCCCGGCGCGAGCCGCAATGGGTTGAGGAGTGGCAGGAGAAGGGTGTCTACCGGCGCCTGCGCGCCATCGCCAAGGGCCGGCCGAGGTTCGTCTTGCACGACGGGCCGCCTTATGCGAGCGGCGACATCCACATCGGCACGGCGATGAACAAGATCCTGAAAGACATCATCGTCAAGTCGCGGACGCTCGCGGGCTTCGACGCGCCGTACGTGCCGGGC
>DASQGW010000059.1:0-13583 GCA_035632415.1 Burkholderiales bacterium
TCATGGGCATGACCTCAAGGGGTTAGTGCGGCGTCGCGCTGCAGTTGGCGAGCATCGCCAGCGCGTGTTTCAACCCGGTGAAGTAGCCGTAGCGCCAGTAGAGCCGGTCGCGGCTGCCGTCATCGGCGTGCGACTTGTCGCCATGAACGTCGAGCCCCTGGGCAGCGAGCCATTCGCCCAGCGCCGCAATCTCGCCTTGCAGCGCATCTTCGGCCGGCGTTTTCATGTTGCGCCATGATGCGCGCCCCGGCGCCCGGTCGTATGTTCGCTCTCGCACATACCGGCCGTGCGCGAATCGCCGGGTTGCGATCGGGCATCTACATGCCCATGGCACCCATGCCTCCCGTTGCGGCCTCCGGGGCGGCGCTCTTGTCCTCGTCGATGCGCTCGGCGACCATGGCGTCGGTGGTCAGCACCAGGCTCGCGACCGAAGCGGCGTTCTGTAAAGCGAAGCGCACCACCTTGGTGGGGTCGATGACGCCCATCTGCACGAGATCGCCGAACTCGGCGGTCTGTGCGTTGTAGCCGTAGTTGTCCTTCCCCTCGACCACCTTGTTCAGCACCACCGAGGGCTCGGCGCCGCTGTTGGCGACGATCTGTCGCAGCGGCTCTTCCAGCGCTCTCAGCACGATGCGGATGCCCGCGTCCTGGTCGTGGTTCGCGCCCTTGAGATTCTTGAGCTTCGAGCGGGCGCGCAGGTAGGCGACGCCGCCGCCGGGGACCACGCCTTCCTCGACCGCCGCGCGCGTCGCATGCAGCGCGTCCTCGACGCGCGCCTTCTTCTCCTTCATCTCGACCTCGGTGGCCGCGCCGACCTTGATGAGCGCCACGCCGCCGGCGAGCTTCGCCACGCGCTCCTGCAGCTTCTCCTTGTCATAGTCGCTCGTCGCCTCTTCGATCTGCACGCGGATCTGCTTGACGCGGCCCTCGATGTCCTTCTTCGCGCCGGCGCCGTCGATGATGGTGGTGTTCTCCTTGCCGGACTCCACCTTCTTCGCCTTGCCGAGATCCTTGAGCGTGGCGTTCTCGAGCTTGAGGCCGAGCTCTTCGGAGATCACGGTACCGCCGGTGAGGATCGCCATGTCTTCCAGCATCGCCTTGCGGCGGTCGCCGAACCCGGGCGCCTTGACCGCGACGGTCTTCAGAATGCCGCGGATGTTGTTCACCACGAGCGTGGCGAGCGCTTCGCCTTCGACTTCCTCGGCGATGATGAGCAGCGGCTTGCCGCCCTTCGCCACCTGCTCGAGGATCGGCAGCAGCTCGCGGATCGAGCTGATCTTCTTGTCGTGCAGGAGGATGTACGGATCCTCGAGCACGGCGATCTGCTTCTCGGGGTTGTTGATGAAGTAGGGCGAGAGGTAGCCGCGGTCGAACTGCATGCCCTCGACCAGATCGAGCTCGTTGTCGAGCGACTTGCCGTCCTCCACCGTGATCACGCCTTCCTTGCCGACCTTGTCCATCGCATCGGAGATGATCTTGCCGATGTTCGCGTCGGCGTTCGCCGAGATCGAGCCGACCTGTGCGATCTCCTTGGAGCTCGAGCAGGGCTTGGAGATCTTCTTCAGCTCCTCCACCACCGCGGTCACGGCCTTGTCGATGCCGCGCTTGAGATCCATCGGGTTCATGCCCGAAGCGACGTACTTCATGCCCTCGCGCACGATCGCCTGGGCGAGCACGGTCGCGGTCGTCGTGCCGTCACCGGCGACGTCGGAGGTCTTGGACGCGACTTCCTTGCACATCTGCGCGCCCATGTTCTCGAACTTGTCCTTGAGCTCGATCTCCTTCGCGACCGAGACGCCGTCCTTCGTGACCGTCGGCGCGCCGAACGAGCGCTCGAGCACGACGTTGCGGCCCTTGGGGCCCAGCGTCACCTTTACGGCGTCGGCGAGGATGTTCAGGCCATGAACCATCCGGGCGCGGGCGCTTTCGTGAAAACGTACTTCTTTGGCTGGCATTGTTGCGTTCTCCTAACTAGAAAATATTTGAGGCTCAGTGACCCTCGATGACGCCCATGATGTCTTCCTCGCGCATGACGAGGAGTTCATCGCCTTTGACTTTCACCGTCTGCCCGGAGTACTTGCCGAACAGCACGCGATCACCGACTTTCACATCGATCGGAATGAGCTTGCCGTTGTCGTCTTTCTTGCCCTTGCCCACGGCGACGATCTCGCCCTGGTCGGGTTTTTCTGCCGCGGTGTCGGGGATGACGATGCCACCGGCAGACTTGCGCTCTTCCTCGATGCGCTTGACGATCACACGGTCATGCAGCGGACGGATTTTCATGCTGACTCCCAAAAATAAGAAATTACGATGTATTACAATGGGTTGCGATGCCGCAGTCCCGTAAATCCAGGAAGCTAGTGCCTCTTAGCACTCACCTCGGACGAGTGCTAATGATAGCGGCAGCCGCGCTCGGTTTCAAGGCCGGCGCTGCCGACTTGCCGCCTGCGTCCATCAAAGCCTTGCGGGCCGCCGGCATCCCCGAGAACAGCGTCGCCGCTTGGGTGCAGGAGGTGGGCGTTGCGCGCCCAACGCTATCGTGGCGCGCCGACACGCCGATGAACCCGGCATCGGCGATGAAGCTTGTCACCACCTACGCCGCGCTCGAGCTCCTGGGGCCGGCATTCCGCTGGAAGACCGAGGTCTATCTCGACGGCGACGACCTCGTCCTTCGGGGCACCGGCGACCCCAAGCTCAATTACGAGAGCTTCTGGATGCTGCTACGCAACCTGCGCGGCCGCGGGCTGCGCAATTTACGCGGCGACCTCGTGCTCGATCGCAGCTATTTCGCGCCGATGCCGTACACCGCGTTCGACCCCGACACGTACCGGCCCTACAACGTCGCCCCCGACGCGCTGCTCGTCAATTTCAAATCCATTCAGTTCACCTTCATTCCGGAGGGCGATCAGTCGGTCCGGGTTTATGCCGAGCCCGCGCTCCCCGGCATGGAGATCGTCAACGCATTGAAGCTCGGCAATGGCGACTGCCCGGATGGAACACGCGCTTTCCGCGAAATGATCCAGGCATCGTTTCAGCCGCAACCGCCCCGCGCGAGCTTCGTCGGCACCTATCCGCTTTCCTGCGGCGAGCGCGACCTGAATGTCGCCCTCCATCGGCCAGAGCAGTACATCGCGGCGATGTTCCGCCAGCTCTGGGCCGAGATGGGCGGGACATGGAGCGGAACTGTGCGCGAAGGCACCGCTTCGCCGATGGCGAAGCTGATCTACGTGCATGAATCCGAGCCGCTCGGCAGGCTGGTGCGCGACATCAACAAGTTCTCGAACAACGTCATGGCGCGCCAGCTCTTCCTCACCATCGGCGCCGAACGCTCCGCACCCCCGGCTCGCGTCGAGGAATCGAGGCGTGTCATCCAGGAATGGCTGACGGCGAAGAAGATCAAGGCGCCGGAGCTCGTACTGGAGAACGGCTCGGGACTGTCGCGCGTCGAGCGCATCAGCGCGCGCCACCTGGCGGCGCTGCTCGAGGCGGCCTGGCGCAGCCCCGTGATGCCGGAGCTGATGGCATCGCTGCCGATCGTCGCTACGGACGGCACCATGAAGAAACGCCTGCTTGGGACCTCTGTCGCCGGCAGCGCGCACATCAAGACCGGCTTGCTCAACGATGCGCGCACGATCGCCGGCTACGTGCTCGACCGGCAGGGACGCCGGCAGGTGGTGGTGATGATGGTGAATCACCCGCGCGCGCCGGAGGCCGACGCGGCGATGGATGCGCTGATCGATGCGGTCTACCGGCAGGCTACAGGCCGAGTTCGCTCCATAACGAATCGACCCGGCTCTTCACCTGGGCGTCCATGACGATCGGCCGACCCCAGCGGCGCGCGGTCTCCCCCGGCCATTTGTCCGTGGCGTCGATGCCGATCTTGGAGCCGAGGCCCGCCACCGGGCTCGCGAAGTCCAGGTAATCGATCGGCGTGCGCTCCGCGATCAGCGTATCGCGCGCCGGATCGACGCGAGTGCTGAGCGCCCAGACGACCTCCTTCCAATTGCGCACGTCGATGTCTTCGTCGCAGACGATGATGAACTTCGTGTACATGAACTGCCGCAAGTAGCTCCACACGCCGAACATCACGCGCTTCGCATGCCCGGCGTATTGCTTGCGCATGCGCACCACCGCCAGCCTGTACGAGCACGCCTCCGGCGGCAGATAGAAATCGAGGATTTCCGGAAACTGCTTCGCAAGCAGCGGCACGAATAGCTCGTTCAGCGCCGCGCCCAGCACCGCCGGCTCGTCGGGCGGCTTGCCGGTATAGGTCGAATGGTAAATGGGCGAGCGCCGCATCGTGATGCGCTCGACCGTGAACACCGGGAAGCGCTCGGCCTCGTTGTAATAGCCGGTGTGATCGCCGTGCGGCCCTTCCTCGGCCGTTTCGCTCCCTATGCTCCCTTCCAGGACGATCTCCGCCGTTGCCGGGACCTGCAGATCACTGCCAAGACACTTCGCCACTTCGGTGCGCGCGCCGCGCAGCAGGCCGGCGAACTGGTATTCGCCCAGGGTATCCGGAATCGGCGTGACGGCCGCGAGCGTGGTCGCCGGGTCGGCGCCGAGGGCAACCGCCACGGGGAACGGTTCCTTCGACACTTCCGCATGGTCGCGGAAATCGAGCGCGCCGCCGCGATGCGCTAGCCAGCGCATGATCAGCCGGTTTCGCCCGATCACCTGCTGTCGGTAGATGCCGAGGTTCTGCCGGCTCTTGCGCGGGCCGCGCGTCACCGTGAGGCCCCAGGTGATGAGGGGACCGGCGTCCTGCGGCCAGCAGGTCTGGACCGGCAGCCTCGCGAGGTCGACGTCGGCCCCCTTCCAGACCACTTCCTGGCACGGTGCCGACGAGCGCTCCTTCGGCGCCATGTCGAGCACGCGCTTGAAGACCGGGAATTTCTCCCACAGGTCGCGCAATCCCTTCGGCGGCTCGGGCTCCTTCAAGTATGCGAGGAGCTTCCCGACCTCGCGCAGCTCCGACGGATCTTTTGCTCCCATGGCAGCAGCCACGCGCGACACGGTGCCGAAGAGATTCGCGAGCACGGGCATGTCGTGCCCGGTCGGCCTCTCGAAAAGGACCGCCGGTCCGCCGGCACGCAGGACGCGGTCGCACACTTCCGTCATTTCGAGGCGCGGCGAGACGGCGGCGTGAACGCGCTTGAGCTCGCCTTTTGCCTCGAGCTGGGCAATGAACTCCCGGAGATCGCGGTAGCTCAGCCGGCTCTCCGATCGGTAGCCATCAAACGCTCGGTCACCATCTCGGCGAAATCGAGGAGCAGCTTATCCCGACCCCGAACGCTGTATTCGCGATCCGACCCGCCGATAGCCAGCATCAGGGTCGTCGAGCCGCGCCAGCCGAGGACCGCAAGCATCGCGCCGGCCACTGCTCCAGCGAGGGCGATCGCCGGCATTACTGCCGCCAATAGCTCGACGAAGCGGAAGAAGCTATAGAGCGCGTGCGCAACCCCCTGCCCGCTCGCCGTCAAGTCCTGCGCCGCATCGTGCGCGAAGCTGCCCAGCGGCGCAGAGATCGCGAGCAACGCGAGCGCGATGACCACGCACCCCATGCCCCAGCCGAGGCGTCGGGCATTGCGCGCGAACGAGACCTTGATCGCGGTTACGCGCGAAAGCGGTACCGTCTCGAGCTGCGACGCGCTGCGATGCACCAGGCAACGCGGATAAAGCATCAACTGCGAGCCCCGGAACGAGCCGCTCGTGAAATCGAAGCGCGTGAGCGCAAGCTGCGACTCGTCGTTCACGGCTGCGCCAGGCCCGCGGCGATGCCGGCAAACACCGCCGCACCCACCCAATTGTTGTGACGAAAGGCCTTGAAGCAGCCTTCGCGGCTGCGGCTGCGGATCAGCGTCCAGTGGTAAAGCATCATCGCTCCGGCGAGCGCGAGCCCCAGGAAATACGGCCAGCCGAGCCTGCGCATCACGCCTACGATGGCAAGCAGCGCCAGCATCAGCCCGTAGCTCGTCATGACGCCGAGAACATCCCAGCGGCCCAGCGTCAACACCGAAGTGCGGATGCCGAGCTTCGCATCGTCGTCGCGATCGACCATGGCGTACTCGGTGTCGTAGGCAAAGGCATAGAACACATTTGCCGCGAGGAGCAGCCAGCACTCGAGCGGCAAGCGCTCCTGTACCGCCGCATAGGCCATGGGGATGCCGAAGCCGAAGGCGATGCCGAGGTAGGCCTGGGGAAAGGCAAACACGCGCTTCGCGAAAGGGTAGGTCGCCGCGACGGCGAGGCCCAGGAAGGAAAGCACGATGGCAAAGCGATTGAGATAGAGCACGAGGCCGAAGGCTGCCGCCGCAAGCACCGCACCGACGGCGAGCGCCTCCCACGGCGCAATCTCGCGGGCGGCGAGCGGCCGGCGCCGCGTGCGCTCCACGTAGGGGTCGAAATTGCGGTCGGCATAATCGTTCATCGCGCAACCCGCCGAGCGCATGAGAAGCGTGCCGACGACGAAGATCACCACGATGCCCGCGGCGGGCTTGCCGTCCGCGGCAAGCCATACCGCCCAGAGCGTCGGCCACAGGAGGAGCAACGTGCCGATCGGCTTGTCGAGGCGAATGAGACGCTCGTAGGCGTCGAGGCGCCTTGCAATGAAGGCGAGGTCCACCTTCGAAGGATAACTCAGACCTGCGTCAGGTCCTTGCGAGCGCTCAGCCAGCGTTCCACGTGCGCGCGTGCCGCGGCCGGATAGTGCTCGAGCATCTCCTCGGCCGCCGCAATGGCGATCTGCACGAGATCCCCGTCGCGCTGCAGGTCCGCGAAGCGAAGCAATGGATCTCCGCTCTGACGCTCGCCCAGATACTCGCCCGGCCCGCGCTGTTCGAGGTCGCGCTGTGCGATGACGAAGCCGTCCGTGTTTTCATAAATCACCCTCAGGCGATCCCGCGCTGCCTCGGCCAGGGATTCGCCGTAAAGGAGAATGCAGACACTCTCGCTTGCGCCGCGGCCGATGCGCCCGCGCAGCTGGTGCAACTGCGCAAGCCCGAAGCGCTCGGCGCTCTCGATCACCATGAGCGAGGCATTCGGCACATCGACGCCCACTTCGATGACCGTCGTGCAGACGAGGAGTTGCACTCTGCCGGCGACGAAATCCGCCATGACCTTGGCCTTCTCCGCCGGATCCAGGCGTCCGTGCAAGAGGCCCACCCGCAAGTCCTTCAACTCGCCGGAAAGACGAGCGTAGGTCTCGGCCGCGGTCTGCACGCCCTCCTTCGACTCTTCGATGACCGGGCAAACCCAGTAGCCCTGGTGTCCTTCCGCGCACGCGTCGCGGATTCGCGCCAGCACTTCTCCGCGGCGCCCGGCCGAGAAGAGGCGCGTAGTCGCCGGCACGCGCCCCGGCGGCATCTGGTCGATGACCGATACGTCGAGGTCGGCAAAGTACGTCATGGAGAGCGTGCGGGGGATCGGCGTGGCGCTCATCATCAGCTGGTGCGGCGCCGTGTCGTCGCCCTTCTTGCGCAAGGTCAGGCGCTGCTGCACCCCGAAACGATGCTGCTCATCAACGACCGCAAGGGCAAGCCGGGCAAAGCCGACGCCTTTCTGGACCAGCGCATGAGTGCCGATGACGATCTGCGCCTCGCCTGACGCAATCTCGGCCTGCACGCGCTTCTTCTCTCGCGCGCTCAGCCCGCCGTGCAGCCACGCGATACGCACGCCGAGCGGCGCGAGCCACTCGCTGAACTTGCGAAGGTGCTGCTCGGACAGGATCTCGGTCGGCGCCATGACGGCCGCTTGTGCTCCCGAGTCGACGGCGGCGAGACAGGCGATGGCGGCGATGATGGTCTTGCCGCTGCCGACGTCGCCCTGCAGCAGCCGCTGCATCGGATGAGGCTGCGTCAGGTCGTTGACGACTTCGTTCAGCGCGCGCTCCTGCGCGGCCGTGAGCTTGAAGGGCAACTTGCGCAGGAACGCGTTCAGCAGCACGCCCGGGCGCAACGCCTGGGCACGCCTGCGGCGACGTGCGCGATACGCGAAGCGCATCGACAGCTGCTGCGCGAGGAGCTCATCGAACTTGACACGACGCCAGGCAGGATGGCTGCGCGCGGCGAGCGAGCCGATGTCGATTCCCGGCGTTGGGCGATGCAGCAATCTCACCGACTCGCTGAACTCCGGCAGCGCAAAGCGCGCGAGCAAAGCCGGCGGCACGGTGTCGGCGAGCGGCCCGGCGTCGAGCGCCTCGAGCACTTTCGCGCGCAATGCGGCCTGGCTGACGCTCGCCGTGCTCGGGTAAACCGGCGTCAGCGTGTCGGGCGGCGGCAATCCCGGCTCGATGAAACGGTAGCGAGGATGCGTCATCTCCACGCCGAGCAGACCCCGCCGCGCTTCGCCGAAGGCGCGCACGTAGCGTCCCTGCTCGATGGCGCGCTTGAAGGCGTCGAGCTGAAACTTGCGGAAATGGAAAAATTTCAAGACCAGCCCCTCGGCATGCACGATCAGCTGGCGGCTGCCACGGTAGGCGATTTGCGCGCGCTCCAGGCGCGCGTCGACCAGAACATCCCGGCCCTCGGGGACGTCGCGAGGCCCGAATACTTTCGTCTCGTCCTCGTAGCGCAGCGGCAGGTGCAGGACGAAGTCGAGGCGCGAACGCAGCCCCAGCTTCTCCAGCCTGCCCGGCTTCACCCCGCGTGGAGGATGGCGTCGATCTCGACCAGCGCGCCCCGCGGCAGGCCGGCGACGCCGACTGCGGCGCGCGAGGGATAAGGCTCGCGCACGTACTGCGCCATGATCTCGTTCACCCGCGCGAAGTGCGCGAGGTCGGTCAGGTAAACCGTCATGCGCACGCAGTGCTCGAGCCCAACGCCGGCGGCGGCGGCGACGGCCGCAAGATTGCGGAACACCCGGTGCGTCTGCCCTTCGATGCCCTCGGCGAGCTGCATCGTTGCCGGATCGAGGCCGATCTGGCCCGAAAGATAGACAGTGCTCCCTGCGCGCACCGCCTGCGAATACGTGCCGATGGCTTCCGGTGCGTCGCGAGTCTGGATCGCGGTTTTCATGCAGGTTATCTTAGCCCAATGATTTCGAGCCTTGAGAAGCTCCTCGGCACGCCGCGCGACGGCGCCCTGCTGCGTTATTCGCTCGGCCTCGAGTACGCGAAGGCCGGCGACCATGCGCGTGCGGCGCAATACCTGCGCGACGCAGTGGAACGGGACCCGCAGTATTCCGCCGCCTGGAAGGCGCTCGGCCGCTCGCTCACCGAAGCCGGATTGCGGGTCGAAGCGGTGGACGCCTATTCGCACGGCATCGAGGCCGCGCGCGCGAAGGGCGATCGTCAGGCGGAGAAGGAGATGACGGTGTTCAGGAACCGGCTGGAAAAAGCCGTCCCAGGACCTCGGAAAGACTCGAAATGAAGCTTTCCTTGCCGACGAGCTCGTCGGCACCCGCCTTACGCGCCGCTGCGGCGGCCTCGGGCGTATCGAAGAGCGACAGGGCAACGACGGCGGGCGCGCTCGGCGTCGCCTTCACCTGCTGCACAAGCTCCATGCCGCGTTTTGGACCCATGCCGAGGTCGAGGAGCAGCACGTCCGGCATGGAGTGCTCTACGAGCTCGAGCGTTTGCGGCGGGTTGGTGGCGGTCCCGGCGAGCATGAACCCGGGCAGGGTTGCTACGTAGTTCGCTGCGGCGGCGAGAAACGCCGGACTGTCGTCGGCGATCGCCACTTTCTTCAACCGGGGAGCTTCTTCCTCCATCGGACGCCAGCATAAAACGCGCGCTCGGCCGCCGGTATCGGGGCGTGCCCGTAGTTGGCCTCCGAATTACCTGAGAACGTCAGAAGTTGTTAGTCGCGGGGCCTAGTTGTCAGGCGTCGGGCGGAACGAGCCCGGTGCGCAGCGCGTAACGCACGAGACCGGCGACGTCGCGGATACCGAGGCGGTCCATGATCTGCGCGCGGTGTGTCTCGACTGTCTTCACCGAAAGGTTGAGCAGGAACGCGATCTCCTTGGTGCTCTTGCCTCCTGCGACGAGGCGCAGCACCTCGCGCTGCCGCGCAGTCAGCACGTCGGGCGCCGCGTCGCCGCCGGTGCGCTGCACATAGCCTTCGACCACCTGGCGGGAGACCGCCGGGCTTAGCCAGCTTTCCCCGCGCATGACGCTTCGGAGCGCAAGCTCGAGCTCTCCGGTGGCCGCGTCCTTGAGGAGATATCCGGCCGCGCCGGCGCGCAGCGCCTGAAGCACGTACTCCTCGCCCGAGTGCATGGAAAGAATGACCACGCGCACGGTGGGCAAGCGCTCGCGCATCTGGGCCGCCGCTTCGAGGCCGGTGATGCCTTTCATTGCGATATCCATGAGCACTACATCGGGATGCTCGCGCGCAGCGAGCTCGAGCGCCTCTTCTCCGCTCGCCGCCTCCCCGACCACCTGCACCTCCGCCATGGCGCCGAGGAGCGACCGGATGCCGGCGCGCACCAGCGCGTGATCGTCGGCGAGAAGGACGCGGATCATCAGGCGGCCTGCTCGCTCGCGTGGCGACCCAATGGAAACGTGGCGAGAAGCACGGTTCCCTGGCCGGGCGCGGCGCGCAGCTCGAACGACCCGCCCGCGAGCGCCACGCGCTCCTCCATGCCGATGAGGCCGAGGCTCGCACCGCTCGCCCCGCGGCGGCGTACAGCCTCGAGGTCGAAGCCGCGGCCGTCGTCGCGCACGGACAATGCGAGCCGTCCGCTTGCCGTGAAGAGCCGTACCCACACGCTTCGGGCGTGCGCATGGCGCAGGACATTGTTGATCGCCTCCTGGGCCACGCGGAAGCACGCGGTCTCGGTCTCAGTCTCGATATCCTGCGGCGCCTCGCCGCCATCGAAGTGAGCGGCGAGGCCGCCTACGCTCGCCTGCCGGTCGAGATGCGAGCGCAACGCCGCGGCGAGCCCCAGGTCATCGAGCTGCGGCGGCCTGAGGCTGAGCGAGAGCTGGCGCACGCGCTCGAGGGTGTGCTGCACGGTTTCCACGCCTTCGGCGATGCGCGCACGCAGCGCCGGCTCGGCCGCGCGCTGCAGCGATTCCACCTGGATCTTCAGCGCAGTGAGCGCCTGGCCGATATCGTCGTGCAGGTCGCGGGCAAGGCGGCCGCGCTCTTCCTCCTGCACCTCGAGCAAGCGGCGTGAAAGCGCCCGCAGGCGCTCATGCGAGTGCTCGAGCTCCCGGTTGACTCGCTCGAGCGCCTGCTGGGTGCGCAGCCGCTCGGTGATGTCGTTGATGACGACGAGTCGGGCCCGCCGGCCCCGCCAGCCGACCAGATGGCCTACGCCGTCGATATCGAGCGGCTCGCCGCTTTTCCGCGCGTGGCGAAAGACGCCGCGATAAACCGATCCGCCCGGCTCGTTGCGCAGGAAGTCGCGCCGCTCATCGGCGCGGCGAAGGTCGGCGGCGCTCATCTGCAGGAATTCTTCCCGGGTATAGCCGTAGAGACGCAGCGCGGCATCGTTCACCGCGAGGAACTTGAGGCTCTCGTCGTCCAGCACCCACATCGGCAGCGGGCTCGATTCGAAGAGCATGCGGTAGCGGCCCGCCTGCGGATCGATGCGGTCGACGAGTTGCTGCAGCCTCGCGGCAAGCGGTCGCAACGGGCTCATTCGGCGCGAATAGTACCGCTGGCACGCGCATTGCGATGGGCGAGACCATGGGAAAGTCTTACACGGCGGCCGAGTCCGCCCGGGCCGCCGGCTTGCGCCATGTCAGCGACCGCATGGCCGGTATCGAGCGACGCCGCTCTCCAGGAGGGTTTCGTTATATCTCGCCGACCGGAGCCTCGGTGCGGGACCGCGCGACGCTCGAGCGAATCCGCCGCCTTGCCATTCCTCCCGCCTGGACGCAGGTGTGGATCTGCCCTCGCGCCGAGGGCCATATCCAGGCGACCGGCCGCGATGCGAGAGGGCGCAAGCAATATCGCTACCACGAGTGCTGGCGCGAGGTGCGCGACGAGACGAAGTACGGGCGGCTCGCGGCTTTCGCCCGCGCGCTGCCGCGCATACGCCGGCGCGTCTCGCGCGATCTTGCGCGGCCCGGGCTACCGCGCGAGAAGGTGATCGCCACGATCGTTCGCCTGCTCGAGGCCACGTTCGTGCGCATCGGCAATGCCGAGTATGCGCGCGACAACGAATCCTTCGGCCTTACGACGTTGCGCGAGCGCCAGGCGCAGGTGCGCGGTGCGACGCTTCGGCTGCGCTTCAAGGGAAAAAGCGGCGTGCCGCACGAAGTCACTTTTGCCGACCGGCGCATCGCGCGGATCGTGCGCGGCATGCAGGACCTGCCGGGCGAAGAGCTCTTCCAGTATCTGGATGAGCGCGGCCGAGCTCACGCGATCGAGTCCTCTGACGTCAACGCTTACTTGAAGTCGACCGCCGGTGCGGAGCTCACCAGCAAGGATTTCCGCACATGGGCGGGAACCCTCCTTTGCCTGCGCGCGCTGCGGCGCTTGCCTCGCCCGCAGTCGGCGGCTAGCGGACGCAAAGACGTGGCGCAAGCCGTACAGTCGGTCGCCTGTGAGCTGCGCAACACCTGCGCGGTATGCCGCAGCTGCTATATCCACCCGGCCGTCATCGAGAGCTACTTGGACGGGCGCCTGCAGCACGCGGCACGCGAGCGCTCGGACGATGCAGCGCTGCTCTCCTTGATTGACGCACGTCAAAATGGAGGATCGCACGGCTCCTTAGCATCGAACCATGGGCTCGATGGCGATTCTTTTCGCCGACGTCTGCGGCAGCACCCGAATCTACGAAAAGCACGGCGACGCCCGAGCGCGCAAGCTGATCGGGCGCTGCGTCGAGCTCATGACCGCGGCGACCACCGAGCACAACGGTACCCTCATCAAGACGATCGGCGACGAGGTCATGTGCCGCTTTCCGAGCGCGGATGATGCCGCTGCGGCCGGCCTCGACATGCAGGAACGCGTCGCCGGCGCATCGCTTACCGGCGTCGGCGCCAGTCTTTCGATCCACGTCGGCTTTCATTTCGGCGAAGTGGTCGAGGAAGGCGGCGACATCTTTGGCGACGCGGTCAACGTCGCCGCGCGCATGGTGAATATCGCCAAGGCGGATCAAGTGGTCACCACCGGCAGCACCATGGCGGTCCTGTCGGAGAAGTGGCGCAAGGGCGCCCGCCAGATCGACCGCACCGACGTCAAGGGCAAGAGCGAGAAGATCGACGTCTACGAGCTCATCTGGCAGGAAGGCGAGGCGACGCGCATGGCGGGACGCGCTCCGTGGGAAGGGCTCCAGCTCGCCGCCGGCCGTCTTCGCCTCACACAGGGCGCGCGCGAATTCGAGGTGAGCGAGTCGCATCCCTCGATCACGGTCGGTCGCGGCGACCAGAACGACCTTGTCGTGAAGGGCGACATGGTGTCGCGGCTGCATGCTCGCATCGAATGCCGCAATGGCCGGTTCTCGCTCACCGACCAGAGCACGAACGGCACCTACGTCGCCGATCCTTCAGGCAGCATGCGCCTCGTGCGGCACGACTCGCAGGCGCTGAGCGGCGCCGGCACCATCGCGCTCGGCCACAAGCCCGAAACCGGCCAGACCGATCTCATTCGCTACGAGCTCGCGGCTTAGCGTCGGGCCCAGGCGGCAGC
>DASQGW010000060.1:0-7543 GCA_035632415.1 Burkholderiales bacterium
CGCAGTGCTGATCGCGACGCCGGTCGCCACGCACCATGCGCTCGCCCGGCAGGCGATCGAGCACGGCAAGCATGTGCTGATCGAGAAGCCGATGTGCCGCAGCGCCCGGCAGTGCGAAGAGCTGATCGCGTTCGCCGCGGAGCGCCGTGTCACGCTGATGGTGGACCACACGTTCCTCTTCACCGGCGCGGTGCAGAAGCTGCGCGAGCTGAGCACGACGGGCGCGCTCGGCAAGATCTCCTATTACGACTCCCTGCGGGTCAACCTGGGCCTCTTCCAGCCGGATGTCAACGTGCTGTGGGACCTTGCGCCGCACGACTTCTCGATCCTCGACCATGTGATCGGCGTCGAGCCCCTGTTCGTGGAGGCGAGCGGGTACTGCCACGTCAATCCGCACATGCCGGACATCGCGTACGTCACCCTGCACTGCGCGGGCGGCCTCATCGCGCACTTCAATCTCAGCTGGATGTCGCCCGCCAAGGTGCGCCGCATCGCGATCGGGGGCGACCGGCGCATGGTGGTCTGGGACGACCTCGACCGCGAGGAGCGCATCCGCATCTACGACAGCGGCATCCGCGTCCACCCTCGCGACGAGCGCTTCACCATCATCCCGGAGTACCGCATCGGCGACATCCATTCGCCGCGCATCGCCAGCGGCGAAGCGCTCGCCGGCGTAGTGCGGCATTTCGCCGATGTCATCGAGAAAGGCGAGCGGCCGATCATGGGCGGCGAAGAGGGCCTGCGGGTCGTGCGCATGCTCGAGGCGGCGCAGGCGGCGCTCGACTCGAGCCTCGCGCGGGTGCGTGGGATATCATGAAATCGATGCCGAGCGACTCGACCGTCCGCGTTGCGCCCGACGTCAAGCTCGGGCGCGAGGTGAAGCTCTCGCCCTTCTCGAATCTCTACGGCTGCGAGGTTGGCGACGAGTCGCGCATCGGGCCGTTCGTCGAGATCCAGAAAGGCGCGCGCATCGGCCGGCGGGTCAAGATCCAGAGCCACAGCTTCATCTGCGAGGGAGTGCACATCGAAGACGAGGCCTTCGTCGGCCACGGCGTCATGTTCATCAACGACCGCTTCCCTCGCGCGACGCGCGACGACGGCACGCTCAAGGGCGATGCCGACTGGGTCTGCGAGCCGACGCACGTCGGCCGCCGCGCTTCGATCGGCTCCAACGCCACCATCCTGTGCGGGGTGAAGATCGGCGCCGAGGCGATGATCGGCGCGGGCAGCGTGGTTACCAAGGACGTGCCGGCGCGCGCGGTGGTCGCCGGCAATCCGGCGCGCATCCTGCATTACGTGGAATGAGCACTGAAATTCCGTTCGTCGACCTCCCGGCGCAACACCGGGAGCTGCGAGACGAGCTGATGGAAGTGTTCCGTGCCGCGTTGGGCCAAGCCGCGTTCGTCGGCGGTCCCCAGATCCACGCTTTCGAGTCGGACTTCGCCGCGCTCGGCGGATTCCGGCATGTGGTGGCGCTCAGCAACGGCACCGACGCACTGCGCATCGGGCTGCAGGCCATGGGCATCGGTCCGGGCGCGCGCGTCGTTACGGTGCCGAATACTTTCATCGCCACCACCGAGGCGATCTCGCAGTCCGGCGCGGCATTCGACTTCGTCGACGTCGATCCGGCCACCTGCCTGATGGACCCGAACCGGCTGGAGGATTATCTGAAGCGCAGGCGGCCGGCGTGCGTGATTCCGGTGCACCTGTACGGCCAGCCCTGCGATATGGACGCCATCTCGGCGCTGGCCCGGCGCTACGAATTCAAGATTCTCGAGGACGCTGCCCAGGCGCACGGCGCCGCCTACAAGGATCGCAGCGCCGGAACGCTCGGCGATGCGGCAGCGTTCAGCTTCTACCCGGCGAAGAACCTCGGCGCCTGCGGCGAGGCCGGCGCGCTCGTCACGGCCAGCGATGCGATCGCGGGCGAGGCGCGCCTGCTGCGAGACCATGGGCAGGCCGAGCGCTATCGCCACCGGATGGAAGGAAGCAATTGCCGCATGGACGCGATCCAGGCGGGGTTCCTGCGCGTCAAGCTGCGGCGCCTTTCGGCGTGGAACGAAGCGCGCCGCAGGCTCGCCACCCGCTACGACGCGGCGTTCCGGCGAGTCGCCGGCCTGCGCGTGGTGGAGATTGCACCGCACGCGACACCCGCGCGGCACCTCTACGTGATCCACGCTGAACGGCGCGACGCCTTGCGCGCGTTTCTTCGCGACCGTGGCATCAGCACCGGGCTGCACTATCCGGTGCCGCTGCACCTGCAAGAGTGCTACCGGCGCCTGGGCATCGGCGCGGGGGCGTTTCCGCATGCCGAATGGTCGGCCGCACGCGTGCTCAGCCTGCCGCTCTATCCCGAGATGACCGAAGCGCAATCGGATGCGGTGATCGCCGCGGTCGCGGAGTTCGCGCAGGCGTGACGCTTTCGGGCGCCCAGGTCGTGGTGACGGGCGGCGCCGGCTTCATCGGCAGCCACCTCGTCGAGCAGCTCCTCGCCGTAGGGAGCTCGGTGACGGTCATCGACGATCTGTCGACCGGTAGCCCGGAAAACTTGCCCCACCATCCGCGGCTGCGCCTCGTGACCGCAAGCGTTCTGGATACCGATGCGCTTGCCGGAGCTCTCCAAGGGGTCGCTTACGTATTTCACCTTGCCACACGCAATGTGAGGCTGAGCCTGCGCCAGCCGAGCGTGGTCCACGCCGTGAACGTCGACGGCACCTACAACGTTCTCAAAGGCGCGGCCGCGTGCGGCGCGCGGCGTCTGCTCTACTGCTCGAGCTCCGAGGTCTACGGGACCGCCACGGCGGTGCCACTGCCCGAGGAATGCGAGTTCCGGCCGCAGACCATCTACGGCGCTTCCAAGCTGGCCGGCGAGTATTACGCACAGGTCTTCCACCGCTCGCGATGGCTCGAGACCGTGATCGCGCGACCGCACAACGCCTACGGGCCGCGCGGCCACTTTGCCGGCGATCGCGGCGAGCTCATCCCGCGCCTCATCGTTCGGGCGCTCGGCGGACTGCCGCCGGTGATCTTCGGCGACGGTGCACAGACGCGCGATTTCACATACGTCGGGGAGACGGCGGAATACCTGATGGCGCTGATGGCGCACGAGCCGGCCGCTGGCGGCACTTTCAATATCTGCCGCGGCGAAGAGGTCACGATCCTGGATATCGCGGAGCGCGTGGTGCGCCTTGCGGGCCTAAAGGCCGCTCCGATCTTCCTGCCTCCGCGGCCGCATGACGTGCGCCGCCTGCTCGGCGATGCGACGCGGCTGCGCCGGACCCTCGGGCGCTCGCCGCAGATCGGCATCGCCGAAGGGCTCGAGCGCACGATCGACTGGTACCGCCACCACGTGAAAGTCACGCCGGCGCTGCTCGCGGCCATGCAGCCGGAGAACTGGGCGGAGGTACCGGCCGAAGCCTGGCTCGCCCGATGAGCCGCATCCCACTGGCGCGGCCCTGGATGGGAGAGGAAGAAGCGGCCGCGGCGCGCGCGGCGATCCTCTCCGGCTGGATCACGCAGGGACCGCGCGTCCAGGCCTTCGAGGAGGCGTTTGCCGCCACGGTCGGAGGCGATCACGCGTGCGCGGTGTCGAGCTGTACCGCGGCGCTGCACCTCGCGCTGCTCGCCGTGGGTGTCTCGCGCGGCGACGTCGTGATCACGGTCAGCCATTCCTTCATCGCCACGGCGAATGCGATCCGCTATTGCGGCGCCGAGCCGTATTTCGTCGACATCGACCCCGCGACGCTCAACATGGATCCCGGCGCGCTTGAGCGCGCGCTCGAATTCCTCAAGTCGCAGAATCGGAAAATCGCGGCCATCGAGGTAGTGCACCAGGTCGGCATGCCGGCCGACCTCGCGAAGATCCTGCCGCTCGCGCGGCGCCATGGCATTCCCGTAGTCGAGGACGCCGCGTGCGCGATCGGCGCCGAGGTGAGCCTCGACGGCGCTCGCACGTTCGAGCGCATCGGAAGACCGCACGGCGACGTCGCCTGCTTCAGTTTCCACCCGCGCAAGCTCGTGACCACAGGCGACGGCGGAATGCTGGTGGCGCGCGACCGGGCGCTTACCGACGCGGCGCGTGAATTGCGCCACCACGGGATGAGCATCTCGGATCTGGAGCGCCACGCCGGCGACGCCGTGGTGTTCGAGAGCTACGGGCGCACGGGCTTCAACTACCGATTGACCGATATCCAGGCGGCGATCGGCCTCGAGCAGCTGAAGCGGCTTCCGGCAATGCTGGAACGGCGGCGCACACAGGCTGCCCTCTACGGCAGGCTGCTCGGCCGCGTCGCGAGCGTCGAAGCCCCGGCCGAGCCCGCGCACGCCAGGACGAACTGGCAGAGCTACATCGTCCGGCTCCCAAGACCCGGGCAACAGCGCGCAGTGATGTCGTCGATGCGCGCGCGCGGCATCGCCACCGCGCGCGGCATCATGTGCGCGCACCTCGAGGCGCCTTACCGCGACGCCTGGCCCGCGGGCAGCCTGCCGCACAGCGAGGCGATGCGCGAGCGCGGGCTCGCCCTCCCCCTCTACCACGAGCTCACGCCTGCCGAGCAGGAGCAGGTGATCGGGGCGCTCGCCGATGCGGTTGCCTGATTTCCTGATTGCCGGGGCGCCGCGTTCGGGAACCACCTGGCTCTACCACCTGCTCGACCGCCACCCCGGCGTTTACATGGCGAAGCCGGTGCAGCCCGAGCCGAAGTTCTTCCTGCGCGAGGACCTCTACGCGCGCGGGCTCGACTGGTACGCGCGAGAGTGGTTCGCGCCGGCGCCGCAGGGCGCCGTCTGCGGCGAAAAGAGCACGAACTACCTCGAGAGCCCGGCGGCGGCAAGGCGCATCGCGGCCGACGTTGCGGGCGTGAAGCTGGTCTTCATCCTGCGCGAGCCGGCGGAGCGCGCCTGGTCGAACTACCTCTGGTCGCGCATGAACGGCATGGAAAGCGAGGGCTTCGAGCGAGCGCTCGCGCTGGAGGAAAGCCGCGAGCGCGACCTGCCGGCCGAGCGGCGATTCTCGCGCCCGCATGCCTATTACTCGCGGGGGCTGTACGCCGAGCTGCTCGGGCCTTGGTTCGCTCTATTCCCGCACGAGCGGATACTCTGCCTGCGCTGCGAGGACATCGCCCGGCAGCCGCGCCGTCTCGCCGAACGCCTGCACAAGTTCCTCGGGCTGGAGGCGCGAGGCGCAGACGCCGAGGACCTCGGCGTCATCAACGCCGCCGAGCGCGAAGGAGCGGAGGTGCCGGCCGCCGCTACGTTCCAGGCGCTGCGCGCGCGCTATGCCGAGCCGAACCGCCGCCTCGCGCGGCTCCTCGGGCCGGAATTCGAAATCTGGCTATAGTGCCGGGCATGACGCGAAGCGTTACCGTCATCACGCCGGTCTACAACGAGGAGGAGAGCCTCCCCGCCTACATCGAGACCGTGCGGCGCGTGCTGCTCTCGCGCAGCGACGTGCGCTTCGACGTGCTTTTCGTGGACGACGGCAGCAGCGACGCGAGCTGGCAGCTCATCGAGCGTACCTGCGCCGCCGATGCGCGCTTTCGCGCCCTGCGCCTGTCGCGCAATTTCGGCGCCCACATCGCCATCTGCGCCGGCTTCGACGCGACGCGCGCCGACGCGGTGGCGATCCTCGCTTGCGACCTGCAGGACCCGCCCGAGGCGGTGCTCGAGTTCGTGGCCCGCTGGCAGGCCGGGGCCGACATCGTGTGGGGACAACGCCGCCAGCGCGACGATCTCCTTTGGCGCCGCCTGATGAGCCGCCTCTTCGGCGCCGCGATGCGCCGCTACGCCATGCCGCGCGGCTCGCGCTTCACGACCGGCAGCTTCCTCCTCGCCGACCGCAAGGTCGTGGACGCGGTGCAGCGCATGCGCGAGCACGGCCGGATCACGTTCGCGCTCGTCGCCTGGACCGGATTCCGACAGGAAGTCGTAGCGTACGACCGGCGGCGCCGTCTTGCCGGCAAATCGGGCTGGACCTTCTGGCGCATGGTCCTCACGCTCTATGACGCCTTCATCGGCTTTTCGGTCCTGCCGATCCGGCTCACCACCGCGCTCGGCATCGCGATCTCGCTCCTCAACGTGCCGCTCGCCATCTTCCTCTTTGCCAACTGGTGGCTGGGACATCCGCTTCCGGGCTACACGCCCGTGATGCTGGTCCTCACGGTGTTTTTCGGCATCCAGTTCCTGCTCATGGGATTGATCGGCGAGTATCTCCACCGGATCTACCTCGAGGCCATGCAGCGGCCGCTTTACTTCGTCGCCGAGCGCTGTGGCGCCGCGGAAGCTTCAATCGCGTGGAGCGCGCAGCAGCAGATAGGCGCCCGGCAGGCTCGCGACGAGGTTCAGGGCGCCTAGCGTGAGCGAAACCAGCAGCGCATCGGCCGCCACCAGGCCATAGCCTGCGCCGAGCGCGACGATCACCGTCTCGCGCACACCCCAGCCGTTGATCGAGATCGGTACCGCGCTGGCAATCACCGCCAGCGGAACGATCGGCAGCCAGATCTTGAGCGAGGCATCGATACCGTAGGCCGCCGCGGTCAATGCGGCCGCAACGACGGCGATCGAGTGAATGGCGAACGCAACGACGATCGCAGCGAGGATCGGCTTCGGTTGGAGCGTCACGCCCTCGACGGGTTGCACCCTGAATACGCGCCTCACCACCCCCGTAGAGCCAAGCAGGAAGGCGAGGAGAGCCGCGCCTGACAATAGCGCCGCCGCAGGAACAAGAAGACCCGCGAAAGGCGCGGGAAGCCGACCCAGCGACGCGTAGCCGAGGATCAGCAGCAGGCACGCGGCGAAAAGCGCGACCAGGCGATCGGCAATCAGGCTCGCCGCAACGCGTTGCAGCCTCCCGGTGTGCCGCGCGAGCACGAACCCGCGCAAGAGATCGGTTCCGATCACCGAGGGAAGCAACTGACCTCCGAAGAGTCCCAGGAAGACAGCTCGCACGGCGAGCCTGCCCGGCACGGCCAGCCCCAACCATGCCGCCAAGAATCGCCACCGCAGGGCAACCAGGAGCGCCATCACGAGGACTAGCAGCAGCGCGGCCGCCAGATAAGCGAGCGCCCCGCCTTTGGCGCGCAAGAGAACCGCGTCGATGGAGACTCGCGACAGGATTACGGCGAGGATGGAGATCGATACGGCAGCCCTGAGCAGAAGCAGTATCGCGGGCTTCATTCGATCGCCTGTCAGCGGCATACCGGAGGCAGCGCCGCCGGTCCAAAGCTCACGCGCTCCCCGGCCCGGTACCGATCGAGGACCAGCTCGTCGCCGTAGGCCACAAGGCGGGCGTCGAGACCGTTGTAAAAGCGCGACCATCCCGAACCGAAAGGCTCTGTGACCGAACTCTGGCCGCGGAAGAACCTGGGGCAGGCCTTTTCCACGCGGTCGAACACTGCGGAAGCCCGTCGTTCGCGCTCGACGTCCACAGGGTCGCGCGCGACCTGCCGCAGCGCGCAGCTCTTCAGCGAGAGCGGCTCGGACGATCGCGGCTCGCCCGCCAGCCAGTTCGCCGCACGCGAAAGCGCGTCGCCCGCGTCCGGCCGCC
>DASQGW010000061.1:0-3001 GCA_035632415.1 Burkholderiales bacterium
AGCGACACCAGGTGCTGCGCACGGAACGGCGCGAGCACTGCGCTGGCGTCCGCCGCGATGTCGCCCTGGCGCAGGGCAAGCCGCGTCTCGAGCCGCTCGAGCGTGCCGCCGAGCGTAATGCGGCCGCTCATCGGGAATCGCTCGTGCTCGAGTTCGAAAGTGCCCGCGGCCGACACGCTCGCCGGCACGGGAGTGAGGGCGATGTCCTTGAAGTAGACCTTGCGCAGGCTATAGATCGCTTCGCCCCGCAGCACGCGCAGGTGCTCGACCTGGACATCGGCGAGGCGCAAGCCGAACGGCAGCGTCGGCGGCTGCGACGCGCGATTGCCGCCTTCGCCGATCGCGATGTCGAGCGCGGTGATGTGCAGCGGCTCGAGGGAGAGCCGGCCGGCGAATGCAGCGGCCAGGTTGGCATGAGTGCCGACCTCTCGCGCCTCGATGCGCGTGCCGTCCGCTTCGAAGCGGAGCTGCCGGATGGTGACCACGCTGATGAGCGTGCCGCGCGCGCCTTCGATCACTAGCGCGCCGCCCGCCTCGCGCTCGGCGCGTGCGAGCACCCAGCGCAGCCCGGCGTCGGTTGCGAAGAGCCAGCCCAGCCCTGCCGCCGCGCTGGCGAGCAGGGCCACCAGGATTGCGCCGGCGATGAGGAGGATGCGCCGGCTCAGAAGTTGTACCCCACCGAGAAGTGCAGCCGCCAGTCGCTGTTCAGCGCGCCGTAGGCGAGGTCGGCGCGGATCGGCCCGATGGGGGTGCGAAAGCGGGCGCCAAGGCCGTAGCCGGTCGCGAAATCGGTGCGCACCCCGGTATCCCAGGCGTTACCGGCGTCGAAGAACGCCGCCACGCCCCAGCTCTCGCCGATCCAGCGTGTGTATTCGATGCTGCCGACCAGGAGGCGCCGGCCGCCGACGATGGCGCCCGATTCCGGCACGCCGATGCTTTCGAGGGCATAGCCGCGCACGGTCTGGTCGCCGCCCGTGCGAAAGAGGAAGGCGCTCGGAATGCCGGTGCGCTCCTGCGAGCGGACCGCTCCGGCCTGCGCGCGCAGGAGCAGGTCGTCGTTCCTCGCCAAGACGAGAAAGAGCGACGCATTGCCGAGGACCCGGGCGAAGGGCTGCGTGGCGAGCGCGTTCGGCGCGCCCCCGACTTCGGCGGAGAGGACATAGCCCTGCCGTGGCGACACGACGGCATCGGTGCGCCGGAACGACTTGCGCACGCCGAAGTAGACCGCGTTGGCGCTATCGGCGATCACGCCGCCGGTGCGTTGCTCTTCCGCATGTGCCGAGACGAAAAAGGAGCTCGGCGCGATGCTCGCGCCGTAGTTCTGCGATGCCCCCACCGCGAAGTCACGGGTGATCTGGTTCTGGATGTCCTGCTGCTTCCAGCCGGCGACGTAGCTCGTCCATACGCCGCCGGGGCGCAGCGGCGTGGTGAGCTCGAGCGGGATCGTCTGGATCTTCTGGTCGAGGCTCACCGAGCTGTCGAAGCGCCACCAGGTGCCGAGCACGTCCTGGTTCGTATAGCGCGCCTCGAGGCGCGGCCCGACGTCGGTGTTGTAGCTCACGCCGGACTCGAAGTGGTGCTGGGGCGCGTCGATCACGGCGACGCGCAGCGGCGCCGCATCGGCTTGCTGCGGCGAAGCGTCGATCTCCGCCTGCACGCTCGCGAAGTATCCCGTCTCCAGCAGGCGCCGGGTATAGAGCGTCACCTTCTCGCGGTCGTAGGTCTCGCCCGGCTTCACCGGCGCCAGGTTCTGGATCAGCTGGTCGCTGTAGCGCTTGGTGCCGGAGACGCGCAGCTCGCCGAAGCGAAACGGCGGCCCGCTCGCGATCTCGACGAAGAGCGACGCGCGATGGCTCGCCGGGTCGACGGAGGCGCGGCTCGCGCTGATGGCGGCGGCGGCGTAGCGCCAGCCCGAGAACCCGCGGAGCGCCTGGCGCTTTGCCGCCTCCCAGTCGTCCTGCCGGAAAGGCTGCCCCGGCCGCAGGAGCCAGTTCTCGCGGACTTTGCGCATGCGCGACTGGGCCTCGCCCGCGTCGATGACGGCCGGGCCGGTGAAGCGGATATCGACATCGCCGACCCGCGTGCGCTCGCCCGGCTCGACCTTCAGGTGCACGACCCACTGCTCGGCGGACGAATCCACTTCGGCGCGCACCTGCGCCGAGAAGTAACCGTCGGTCGCGGCCGCCTCGCGGCTTTCCTGCACCGCCTCGTCGACCAGGCGCTTGAGCCGCTCGGCGTCCATGTCGGGGTCGAGCCGCCAGCGCACGATGTTCAGGCCCTTCTCCAGCGCGACCTTGAGATCCTGCGGCGCGTCGATCTCGACGCGATAGTCCACACGGGCGAATGCCGGCAGCGCGACGAAGAAAAGGAAGAGCACGCAGAGCCGCACCGGGCTTAGACAGCGCCGGCCGGTAGAATCGTTCGCGTGAGAATCCTCGTCTCGAACGACGACGGCTACTTTTCCCCCGGCATCACGCTGCTTGCCGAGGCGCTCGGCCGCCTCGGCGAAGTGACGGTGGTCGCGCCCGAGCGCGACCGCTCCGGCGCCTCCAACTCGCTCACCCTCGACCGGCCGCTCGTCGTGCGGCGCGCGGCAAACGGCTACTTTTCCGTGAACGGCACGCCCACCGACTGCGTGCACATCGCCGTCACCGGACTGCTCGATTTCACGCCCGACGTCATCGTCTCCGGGGTGAACCTCGGCGCGAACATGGGCGACGACACGATCTATTCCGGCACGGTGGCCGCCGCGGTCGAGGGCTATCTCCTCGGCATTCCCTCGCTCGCCGTTTCGCTCACGAGCAAGGCGGGCCAACACTACGAGTCGGCCGTCGGCGTCGCGCTCGACATGGTGGAGCGTCTGGCGCGCACGCCCTTCGGCGAGCCGGTGCTTTTCAATATCAACGTGCCCGACGTGCCCGCCGGGAAGCTGCGCGGCCTGGAGGTGACCCGCCTCGGCAAGCGTCACAAGGCGGAGCCGGTCATCAAGCTCACCACGCCG
>DASQGW010000062.1:0-19818 GCA_035632415.1 Burkholderiales bacterium
GGGGCGTGGGTTATCAAATGCAGGAGTAAGCTACGGGATAGGGATTGCCGCCGCCAGAAACCACTTCGAGGCGATAGCGGCTAGGTCCCCGATCGGGACGGGCTACCCCAGGTCCCGATTCGAACGGCGCCAAAGGGCTACCCCCCAATCGCCACCTTGGTAACGCGGGCGCTCGCATGGGTCCGCAAGGTGGGAGACAACGCCCATGGAACTCCACGTCAAGATCGACGCGCGAATCGTCCTGCTTGTGCTGTTGATACTGCTTTAGCGGCTGGGGCCCCGGGAAATGTCCTCGGGGCCATTCAGCGCACCGGGGTTATGCAAGGCCCCCCGCACGCGAAGTCGCCGCCTGCTAGAGACCCATCCCGGTTCGCCCTTGGAACGACATGCGCAGCCTTGGACGTCGGTATGACTACCCGGATGCAGGTTTGAGGGCTGGTTTGTGGGTTGTAGGGGGATTTTAGGCCTATCGCCCCGCAGTCTGGCGGAGAGAGTGGGATTCGAACCCACGAAGCGCTATTAACGCTTACACGCTTTCCAAGCGTGCGCCTTAAGCCGCTCGGCCATCTCTCCGCGGCCGCACATTTTAGCCCCTGAAAAAGAAAAGCCCGCCTTGCGGGCGGGCCTTGTCGGACCAGAGCCGGTTTACGGCGCGTGCTGGTAGGTGCGGATGTCCCGCGTATGGGTCTCGCGGAGGAAGATCGTACCGATGATGAGCGACATCACCGCCACCACGATCGGATACCAGAGCCCATAGTAGATGTCGCCGGTCGCCGCCACGAGCGCGGTCGCCGTCAGCGGCAGCATGCCGCCAAACCAGCCGTTGCCTATGTGATAGGGCAGCGACATCGACGTGTACCGGATCTCGGTCGGGAAGAGCTCGACGAGGAACGCGGCGATCGGCCCATACACCATCGTGACGTAGATCACCATGATGACGAGGATCACCTCGGTCATGACCCAGTTCACCTTCGTCTTGTCGGCCGACCCGGGCGCACCCCCCGCCTTGAGAGTCGCGGCGAGCTTGGGCTGGTCCCAGCCTTCGACCTTCTCGTTGCCGATCGTGGTGGTCACCTTTCCGGCAGGTCCGTCGACCGACTTGAACGAAAGGCCCTCTTTGGTCAGGAAGTCCTTGATACGGTCGCAATCGGAGAACTTGCTCCACGGCCCGACGAAGAGGTGGAACTGGCAGTCGGCCGGGTTCGCCGCGACGGTGATCGCCGTCTTCGCGGAGAACTGCTCCAGCGCCGGGTTCACGTAGTGGGTGAGCCCCGCGAAGAGCGGGAAATACGTCACCGCCGCGATCAGGCAGCCCGCCATGATGATCTTCAGCCGTCCGATCTTGTCCGAGAGCCAGCCGAACACGACGAAGAACGGCGTGCCGATGAGTAGCGACACCCCGATCAGCGTGTACGCGGACACATAATCGAGCTTGAGCGTGATGATGAGGAAGAAGAGCGCGTAGAACTGGCCCGTGTACCACACCACGCCCTGACCTGCGGTCGCGCCGAGGAGCGCGAGCAGCACGAACTTGTTGTTCGGATACTTGAAGAAGCTGTCCGTCAGCGGCTGCGTCGAGCCCTTACCTTCCGCCTTCATCTGCTGGAAGATCGGCGACTCGTGCAGCTTCAGCCGGATGTACACCGAAAACGCGAGCAGGATGAGCGAAACCCAGAACGGAATCCGCCATCCCCAGGTCGCGAACTCCTTGGCGTCCAGGTTGCTGCGGCACAGCCAGATCACCAGGAGCGCAAGGAAGAGGCCCAGCGTCGCGGTGGTCTGGATGAAGCTCGTGTCATAGCCGCGCTTGTTGTGGGGCGCGTGTTCCGCCACGTAAGTTGCCGCTCCGCCGTATTCGCCGCCCAAGGCGAGGCCCTGCACCAGCCGCAGCGTCACCATCAGGATCGGCGCCAGCCAGCCGACGCTGGCGAACGTCGGCAACAGGCCGACGAGGAACGTCGACGCGCCCATGAAAATGATCGTGACAAGGAACGTGTACTTCCTCCCGACGAGGTCCCCGATACGTCCGAAGACCAGGGCGCCAAAAGGCCGCACCAGGAAGCCCGCCGCGTAAGCCGCGAATGCGGAGAGAAGAGCTGCCGTCTGGTTTCCCGGCGGGAAGAACAGGGCGGCGAAGAACGGAGCCAGCACCGCGTAGAGATAGAAGTCGTACCACTCGAACACCGTGCCAAGCGACGATGCGAAGATGACTCGCCGCTCCTCGGTGCCGAAGCTTTTCACCGATTCTTCTTGGAACATGCCCTTGGCTTCCGCCATTCTCTCCCCCTTCTTTTGTCGATGAGCCGGCCCAGCGTTTGACCGGCGGGTAACGTTCGCAGGCGAGTCTTACACAAAACCTACCCTGTCGTTTCGTTGCGGCGCAGCATCAGGTGAGCAAGGCCCTGACTTTCTCCACGAGCTCGCGCGTCGAGAAGGGCTTCGTGACGTAGAGGTCTGCGCCCGTCGCGAGGCCCTTGTTCACTTCGACCTCCCGACCCTTCGCCGAGAGCATGACCACCTTCATCCCGGCCCACTCGGGCCGCTCGCGAATGCGCTTGCACACCTCGTAGCCGCTCTTTACCGGCATCATGATGTCGAGCAGGACCAAGTCCGGCGGGTCGCTTTCGATCGCCTTCAGCGCTTCGTCGCCGTTCCGGGCGATGCGCACCTGATAGCCGTTGCGCTCGAGGAGGAACTGGAGCGCCGTGACGATGTTCGGCTCGTCGTCGGCGACGAGGATCTTCTTAGTCATGCGGCAGCGTGAACGCGAAGCAGGCTCCGCGGCCAAGCTCGCTCTCGACCCACATCCGTCCGCCGAAGTGCTCGACGATCTGGCGGCTGATGTGCAGCCCGAGGCCGCTGCCCTGGGGCTTGCCGGTCAGCGTGTCCCCCGCCTGGCGGAACTTGTCGAAGATGACGCGCTGGTCCGCGGGATCGATGCCCGGGCCGTTGTCCCGCACCTCGATGCGAAGCGCACCCGCCTGGTCGTGCAAGGCGACGCGAATGCGCCCGCGGCCCGGCTCGCAGAACTTCGCCGCGTTGGACAGCAGGTTCAGCATCACCTGGATGATGCGGTCGACGTCGGCGCGCACCTGCGGCACTCTCTGCGGCAGCTCGAGGTCCACCTTGATCGCCTGCTCCTCGAACACCTGGCTCATGCCGGTCACCGCGTCGCCGATCAGCTCGCGCATGTCCACCCGCGACTCGCGCCACTCGGCCTTGCCGGATTCGATCTTCGAGAGGTCGAGCACCTGGTTGATGAGGCGGGTCAGGCGCTCCGTTTCCTTGGTGATGATGCCGAGGAACTTGGTGCGCTGCTCGGCATCCACGTCGGGATGCTCGAGCAGGATTTGCGTGAACGCCCGGATCGAGGTGAGCGGGGTGCGCAGCTCGTGGCTCACGGTCGATACGAAGTCGTCCTTCATGCGATCGAGCTGCTTCAGCTGCTCATTGGCGGCGCGCAGCTCCGCCGTCGCCGCTTCGAGCTCGCGCGACTTCTGCTCGAGGCGGTGGCTGTAGACCACGATCTGCGAGGCTTCGTCGAGCACCTCGCGCAGCTCGTCGATCGACAGCGCCTCCTCCTTCGCCACTGAAGCGACCATCACGCGCGCGGAGGCGGAGCCGATCGCACCCGCGAGCTGCACTTCCACGTAGTGGACAAGCTCGGCGTCCGCCTGCAAGCCGTCGTCGGGCCAGCGCCCGCCGTGGGCCTTCGCGTACTCGTGGAACGCGTCGTCCGCCGCCGCGCCGCCCAGGAACCTCGCCAGCAAGTTGTAGAGCTCGCGCGCGGACGCGGTGCCGCGCCAGAAGCGTGCGCCGCCGCCCTCACCCGCCTGGCGGAACACGTCGACGAAGAGACTCGCCTGGCGGTGCTCGTCCACGCTGGGCGAAGCGACGAGCGATACGCCGGCGTACGCGCCGATGTTGGCGAGCATGCTCCAGATCATCGCGTGCGTAATCTGGTCGAGGCCTGAAAGCCCGAACAGCGCGAGCGGCTTGAGCAACGCGATGCCGAACGGTCCCTGCTCGAGCAGCCCGATCGGCAGCCAGCCCGAGCGCGCGAGCGCCGGCAGCAGCAGCGTGTAGAACCATACGGCGAACCCGGCCAGCAGGCCGCAGAGGGCACCGGCGCGCGTGCCGCCTTTCCAGAAGATGCCGCCGAGCACCACCGGCGCGAATTGCGCCACCGCCGCGAACGAGATGAGTCCGATGGAGACCAGCGCATAGGCTTCGCCGGCGAGCTTGAAGTAGAGGTAGCCGAGCAGCAGGATCATCACGATCGCCCCGCGGCGAATGCCGAGCAGCAGGCCCGTGAGGTCCGGCCGCTGGTTCAAGCGCAGCGAGCGCATGCGCAGGAGCACCGGCATCACGAGGTCGTTGCAGACCATGGTGGAGAGCGCGATGGTCTCGACGATCACCATGCCGGTCGCGGCCGACAGCCCGCCGATGAAGACGAGGAGCGCGAGCGCCTCCTGCTTCTCGGCCATCGGCAGCGTCAGCACGAACGTGTCGGCGTCGACGCCGCCCACGGGAAAATGCAGCCGCCCGCCGAAGGCGATGGGCAGCACGAAGATGTTGATCGCCAGCATGTAGACCGGGAAAAGCCAGATCGCCTTGCTGAGGTGCCGCTCGTCGAGGTTCTCGACCACCGTGACCTGGAACTGTCGCGGCAGGAACATGATCGCCATCATCGAGAGGATCGTGAGCCACACCCAGTTCGCGTAGCCGCCGGCCACGCCGCCGAGCGGGGTCATCATCTCGCGCAGCTTCGGATCGGCCGCGGCGCGCGTGAACAGATCGCCGAAGCCGTGATATAGGCCGAACGTGACGAACACGCCGACGGCGAGGAACGCGAGCAGCTTGACCAGCGACTCGAAGGCGATCGCCGCCACCATGCCCTGATGGTGCTCGGCCGCGTCGAGGTGGCGCGTGCCGAAGGCGATGGTGAAGGCGGCAAGGATCAGCGCCACCCAGAGCGCCGTGTCCTGCCGCATCGGCGTCTCGCCGAGGGTCTGCGGCATGACGATCTCGGGATACTGGACGAGGATCAGGTAGCTCGTCGAGACCGCCTTCAGCTGCAGCGAGATGTACGGCAGGATGCCGATCACTGCGATCACCGTGACGATGCCGCCGAGCAGCGCGCTCTTGCCGTACCGGGAAGCGATGAAATCGGCGAGCGAGGTGATCCGGTTCTGCTTTGAAATCCGCAGGATCTTGCGCATCACCACCCACCACAGCGCGATCATCAGGGTCGGGCCGATGTAGATCGGCAGGAAGCCGACCCCGTCGCTCGCCGCGCGGCCGACGCTGCCGTAGAACGTCCACGCCGTCGCATACACGGCGAGCGAAAGGCTGTAGACATAGGCGTTGGCAATCACCGGGCGCCCGGCGTCGGCGCGCTCGTCGGCGTAATAGGCGATCGCGAAAAGCACGCCGAGGTAGGCAAACGCACAAAGGATGATGAGCGGGCCCTGCAGCACGCTAGCGCTCAGCCACCCAGTACAGGAGCACGATCACGAGCGCCCAGGCCGCAAAGATGTAGGCGTAAAGGACCGGGACGCCGAAGACATTGCCGCCGACGTTGAAGAGCGCGAGCACGGGAAAGTTGAAGAGCACCAATCCCAGCATGCACAGCGCGACAAACCGCGGTTCCTTGTTCCTGTCGTCGCGCATCAGCTTGCCGGCCCGGGCCGCACGATCGTGACGCTGCACGGTGCCTGCGCAGCCACCTGCAGCGCCTCCTTCCCCGCTCCCATGAGGATCTCCTCGACCTCATTCACCGTCGCGTAGTCGAGCAGCGCCGCGCCGGGTTGGTCCGACTCTAGCACGTGGTAGGTGAGCCGCTCTTCGGACAGGCCGAGCGGTCTTGCCCAGCGCCGCAGCGTGACGAGCTGCTTGATATGGCGGCCGGTCGGCGTGTCATCGCTCAATGCGGCGGCAGGAGGCACCACCGTAATGCACGCGATGCGGCAGCGCCCATCGACGCCAATTCTGCGCAGCGCCGCTTCGCGCAGCGCGTCGAAAAGAGGCTCGCCGGTCTCCTCCGCCGTGATCGCCACCACGATCACCGGCGGCGGCGCGACGTCGGTCGCCGGCGGCGGCGGCGGCGACGCGACGAAGCGGCGCGAGTTGAACCAGCGGCACCCGAGGGAGACGATGCCGGCACGCGCTCGGCGCTCGGCCCGCTCGCCGAGCGCGACCTGCCCCGGGTTGGCGAGGTCGAAGGCAAGCTGCGCCGCCGACTGGTAGCGCTTGCCCGGATCGATCTCGAGGCACTGCAGAATCACCTCCTGGAGCCACGGCGGCGTGGTGGCCACGATGGCCCGCGGCGGAATCGGGTCGCGATAGAGGCGCCGGCGCAGCTGAGGCACGGTGTTTGGCGTGCCGAACGGCCGCTTCCCGGTGGCGAGCTCATAGAGCAAGGCCCCAACGGCGAAGAGGTCGCTGCGCGGATCGCTGCGCTCGCCGAGAATCTGCTCGGGCGCCATGTACGCCCAGTTGCCGACCGGGGTGTGGAACTCCGCTGCGAGCAGGTCCGGCAGGTGGCGGTGGCAAGAAAGGCCGAAATCGATGAGCGTTGCTTCTCCGCTCGCGCGGTACAGGACGTTCGTCGCCTTGAGATCGAGGTGAACTACGTCCTGCCGGTGGATCTCGTGCAGCGCAAGCGCGAGTGCATGGCCGAGATGCGCCGTCTCCTCCGGAGCGAGCGGCGCACGCTCGACCCAGCGGTCGAGGCGCGTGCCTTCGATCTGCTCCATGACGAGGTAGGGCGTCGTCTCCACGTCGCCATAGGCGATGAGCGTCGGATGATGCACGCTCTGCGACAGCGCGCCGAGCACCAGGCGGCACTGCTCGAAGCTCACGACGTTCGCGCTGCGCTCGCCGAACCCGAGGCGCGGAATCTTCATCACCAGGGGCAGCGGCCCACGCGGCCCCTCGAGCCGGTAGACCACCGCCATGCTGCCCACGTGCACGCGCTCGCCGAGCCGGAAGCCGTCGATCTCGGTGCCGGGCTGGTGGGGGAGCATCAGCTACCCCGCTCGAGCCGCCTGGCAAGGCGTTCCGGCAAGCCCGCCGCGCGAACCTTGTGCGCGGCGGTGCTGTGATCGTACGGAACGCGGAAAAAGGTGATGCGCGAGCGCGCGAGATCGGCGAGCGCGTAGCACGCCGCCGTGTTGCGATCGCGTGGCTGGCCCGCCGAGCCGACGATCGCGAGCCATTGCCGGTGGCGCGCCGTGGGGATCGGCGTGCCGGGGACCGGCCGGAACGGCATCGGATGGCCTGCGTGGCCAGTGTAGTAGAGCCTCTGGTCGTGCACATGCCCGCAAAAGATCATGCTGGCGTCCGTCGCGCCGATGCACTGCGCCGCTTGGCGGCGGCCGCTGACATAGGTCCAGCGCTCAGGTGATGCCGCGCTGGCATGCACGAAGAGCCGGTCGTCCTCGCGCACCGTGAGCGGCAGCGCTTCGAGGAAGCGGGTCTGGCCGCGGCCCAAGCGCTTGCGCGTCCACGCGATCGCCGCGGCAGCCTGCTGGTTCATGCCGTGGACGGGACGGCCGATCGCGGCCGCGTCATGGTTGCCAAGCACGACGATCGCGCCGCGCTTTGCGTGCGACTCGATCAGCTCGAGCACGGCGACCGGATCGGCGCCATAGCCGACGAGGTCGCCGAGAAAGGCGTGGCGCTCGGCGCCGAGCGCGCTTGCGTGATCGAGGCAGGCGCGAAGTGCCTCGAGATTGCTGTGGATGTCGGCGAAGAGCGCGAGCTTCAGCGCACCTGCCTCAGCTGCTCCAGGATTGCCGGGTTCTCGAGCGTCGAGACGTCCTGCGTGATCTGCTCGCCCTTTGCGATCGCGCGCAGCAGGCGACGCATGATCTTGCCCGAGCGCGTCTTGGGCAGGTTGTCGCCGAACCGGATGTCCTTCGGCTTCGCAATGGGCCCGATCTCCTTGCCGACCCAGTCGCGCAGCTCCTTCGCGATCTTCAGCGCTTCGTCGCCGGTGGGCAGAGAGCGCTTCAGCACCACGAACGCGCATACCGCTTCTCCGGTAAGGTCGTCCGGACGCCCGACTACGGCGGCTTCCGCGACGAGCGCGGTGTGCGCGACCAGCGCCGACTCGATCTCCATCGTGCCGAGCCGATGGCCCGACACGTTAAGCACGTCGTCGATGCGTCCGACGATGCGGAAGTAGCCGTCTTCATCGGTGCTCGCGCCGTCGCCGGCGAGATAGAGCTTCTTGCCGAACTCGTCCGGCCAATAGGTCTTCACATAGCGATCCGGATCGCCCCAGATCGTGCGCAGCATCGAAGGCCAGGGCCGTTTGATCACCAGGATGCCGCCTTTGCCTTTGCCGACCGGATGGCCGGTCTCGTCGACGATATCGGCGAAGATGCCGGGAATCGGCAGCGTGGCCGAACCCGGCTTGGTCGGCGTCACGCCCGGCAGCGGCGAAATCATGTGGCCGCCCGTCTCGGTCTGCCACCAGGTGTCGACGATCGGGCAGCGGCCGCCGCCGACCGTCTCGTGGTACCACATCCACGCCTCCGGATTGATCGGCTCGCCGACCGTGCCGAGGATGCGAAGGCTGGAGAGATCGTATTTCTTCGGCAGGTCGCCGCCCGCCTTGATGAGCGAGCGGATGGCGGTGGGCGCCGTGTAGAAGACGTTGACCTTGTGGTCCTGGATGATCTTCCAGAAGCGGCCCGCGTCCGGATAGGTCGGCACGCCTTCGAACATCACCTCGGTGGCGCCGACCGCGAGCGGTCCATAAGTGATGTAGCTGTGCCCGGTCACCCAGCCGACGTCCGCCGTGCACCAGAAGACGTCGCTCGGCTTGTTGTCGAACACCCACTTCATCGTGAGCGCACACCAGAGGAGATAGCCGCCGGTGGAATGCTGGATGCCCTTCGGCTTTCCGGTCGAGCCCGACGTGTAGAGGATGAACAGCGGATGCTCGGCGTTGACATTCGTCGGGTCGCAGGTTTCCGGCTGGCCCTTGACGACGTCGTGCCACCACTTGTCGCGCGGCGCCTGCATCGGCACTTTGCTGCCCGAGCGCTGGTAGACGATGACGTTGCGCACCTTCTCGCAGCCGCCCATCGCGAACGCTTCGTCGACGACTGGCTTGAGCGGGATTTCCTTGCCGCCGCGGAACTGCCCGTCGGCGGTGATCACTTCGGTGGCACCCGCGTCGATGATGCGCTCCTGCAGCGATTTCGCCGAGAAGCCGCCGAACACCACCGAGTGCGTGGCGCCGATGCGGGCGCACGCCTGCATGGCGACGACCACCTGGATCGACATCGGCATGTAGATGAGGACGCGATCCCCCAGCTTCACGCCGTGCGCCTTCAGCGCGTTGGCCATCTGGCAGACCTGCCGGTGCAACTCCTGGTACGAGATCTTCGTGACTTTGCCGTCGTCGGCCTCGAAGATGATCGCGACCTTGTTCGGTTGCGCTTTGAGGTGCCGGTCGAGGCAGTTGTAGGACGCGTTCAGCTCGCCGTCGTAGAACCAGCGGAAGAATGGCGCCTTGCTCTCGTCGAGCACTTTGCCGAACGGCTTGGACCAGATGAGCGTCTCGCGCGCGAGCTTGGCCCAGAAGCCTTCGAAATCGCGCTCGGCCTCCGCGACCATCTTGCGGTAGGCCTCCATGCCCGAGAGGTTGGCTTGTTTGACGAACGCAGGCGAAGGCGGGAAGACGCGCTTTTCCTGCAGCACAGTTTCAATGTTGGACGACGCCATGCTCCTCCTCCAGGGATGTCCTCGCGCGGGTGGCCTTAGAATGCTACATCCAATGACCCTCATCAAGCGCGAAGACTTGGTGCAGAGCATCGCCGATGCCCTGCAATTCATTTCCTACTACCACCCGGCCGACTACCTGCGCGCGCTCGGCCGAGCGTACGAGCGCGAGCAATCGCCGGCGGCTAAGGACGCCATCGCACAGATCCTGACCAACTCGCGCATGTGCGCGGAAGGCCACCGGCCGATCTGCCAGGACACCGGCATCGTCAACGTCTTCCTCAAGGTCGGCATGAACGTGCGCTTCGATTTCGAAGATCTCGAGGCCGCCGTGAACGAAGGCGTGCGCAACGCCTATATGAACCCCGACAACAAGCTGCGCGCCTCGGTCCTGGATGAATCCGATTTCGGCCGCAAGAACACGAAGGACAACACGCCGGCGGTGATCCATGTGCAGCTCGTGCCGGGTGACAAGGTCGCCGTCGACGTTGCCGCGAAGGGTGGCGGCTCCGAGGCTAAATCCAAGTTTGCGATGCTCAATCCTTCGGATTCGATCGTCGAGTGGGTGCTGAAGACCGTGCCCACGATGGGCGCCGGCTGGTGCCCGCCCGGCATGCTCGGCATCGGCATCGGCGGCACCGCCGAGAAGGCGATGCTGATGGCGAAAGAATCGCTGATGGAACCGATCGACATGGCCGAGCTGAAGGCGCGCGGCGCGAAGAGCAAGGTCGAGGAGATGCGCGTCGAGCTCTACGACAAGGTCAACGCCCTCGGCATCGGCGCTCAAGGTCTGGGCGGCCTGTCGACCGTGCTGGACGTGAAGATTCGCACCTACCCCGCGCATGCGGCCAACCGACCCGTCGCGATGATTCCGAATTGCGCGGCCACGCGGCACGCGCATTTCGTGCTCGATGGTTCCGGCCCCGCAGAGCTCGAGGCGCCGAAGCTCTCCGATTGGCCGGCCGTGACCTGGACCCCGGATGCAAAGTCGCGCAAAGTCAACCTGGACACACTCACTCGCGCAGAGGTCGCATCGTGGAAGCCCGGCGAGCGGCTGCTCCTCAGCGGCAAGATGCTCACCGGCCGCGACGCGGCCCACAAGCGCATCCAGGACATGCTCGCGCGCGGCGAGAAGCTGCCGGTCGACTTCACCAATCGCGCCATCTACTACGTCGGGCCGGTCGATCCGGTGCGCGACGAAGTCGTAGGCCCAGCCGGTCCGACGACCTCCACCCGCATGGACAAGTTCACCGAGACCATGCTCGGAAGCACCGGGCTCCTTGTGATGATCGGCAAGGCGGAGCGCGGACCGGTCGCGATCGAGGCGATCCGCAAGCACAAGGCGGCTTACCTCATGGCTGTCGGCGGCGCCGCATACCTCGTGGCGAAAGCGATCCGCAAATCGCAGGTCCTCGCCTTCGCCGATCTCGGCATGGAAGCGATCTATGAATTCGAAGTGCGCGACATGCCGGTCACCGTCGCGGTCGATTCGAATGGCAATTCGGTGCACAGCACTGGCCCCGCCGAGTGGTCGAAGAAGATCGTCGAGCTCAAGCTCCCCGTCAACGTAGCGTGACTAATTGGCGCAGCATCTGGGCCGTCTTTTGCGGCGGCCTGGTCGCAGGCGCATACATCACCAAGGTGCCACCGACGCTGCCGGCGCTGCGCGTCGAGCTTGGCTTGTCGCTCGTCGAGTCCACTTTCATCGTCACCACGTTTAACGTGCTCGGCATGCTGGTCGGCATGATTGCCGGCATGCTGGGTGATCGCTTCGGCCGCAAGCGCCTCTCCATCGCGGGGCTTGTCCTCATGGCGATCGGCGGCGCCATGGGTGCGACGGTCAATGAATTCGTGCCGCTGCTCTTCTCGCGCTTTATCGAGGGCGTGGGCTTCATCCTCTTCGTCGTTCCCGCGCCCGCGCTCATGAGCGCCATGGCGGCAAATGCGTCGGATCGCGCCAAGGCGCTCGGCCTCTGGGGTGCCTATATGCCATCGGGCGGCACGATCGCACTGCTCCTCGCGCCGATCTTGATCGCCGCCTCGGGCTGGCGCTCGCTTTGGGTCTTGCTTGCCGTGGCCGCCGTGCTGGCGGCGATCGTGATAGCGCTCGCGGTAAGCGACCCACCGCGCGCCAAGGTGAGCTCCTTCCGGCTGGTCACCGAGTCGCTGACGCAGCCGGGCAACATCGCCTTGGCGATCCTCTTCGCGTTCTACGTCGCGCAATGGACATCGATCATGGTCTGGCTGCCGACGTTTCTCATCGAGCACGGTGCTTCGACCGCCGGTGCTTCGGTCGCCACCGCCCTCATGGTGCTCGTCAACGTGCCGGGCAACCTCCTCGGCGGCTGGCTTCTTTCCCGCAAGGTGCCGCGCGCACGCCTGATCATCATCGCCGCGGCGATTTCGGCGTTGTGCGAGATTGGCATGCTGCCCTCGGTACTGCCCGGTGAGGTTCGCTTCCTCCTTGTGCTGGTCTTCTCCTTCTTCAGCGCGTTCATGCCGAGCTCGATATTCGGCGGCCTGCCGGTCCACGCGCGCTCGCCTGCGCACATCGCCACCGGGACAGGCATGGTGCAGCAGACCTCCAACCTCGGGCAGTTCTTCGGTCCGCTTGCAATCGCCATGATCGCCTCGCGCTTCGGCGGCTGGGAAGCGGCCGTCTGGGTCATGCTGGCGTTCGCTGCGGGTGCGGCGCTCTGCGGCGTCGCCATCGGCGCGATCGAACGACGCCTTGCCGGGTCTAAAATTCCCGCATGAGCGATGTCGTGATTTGTGAAGTCGGCCCGCGCGACGGCCTGCAGAACGCCAGGCACCTGATGCCCACGGCGGCGAAGAAGACGTGGATCCGCGCGCTCGCCGATGCCGGGCTGAAGGAGATCGAAGTCGGATCGTTCGTGCCGCCGAAGCTGATTCCGGCGATGGCCGACACCGCCGAGATCGTGGCCTACGCGCGCACCATCCCCGGCATCAAGGTGATCGCGCTCGCGCCAAACCTGAAGGGCTTCCAGCGTGCGCTCGAAGCGGGCGCGCAAAAAGTGACTTTCCCTGTGTCGGCGAGCCGCCAACACAGCGAATCCAATGTGCGCATGACGCCCGAGCAGATGGTCGAGGAAGTGCGCAAGTGCGTGCAGCATCCGCATGGCGGCGTGGAGATCGAAGGCGCCGTTTCCACCGCGTTCGGCTGCACGCTGCAAGGCGTCGTGCCCGAGGAGGACGTGCTCCGCATAGCGACTGCCCTCGCCGGCTTCTGCGACTCGGTCGCGCTGGCCGACACCGTCGGCTACGCCAATCCTGCGCAAGTGCGGCGCGTTTTCGCGAAGGTGAAGAAAGCGATCGGCGACAAGCTAGAGGGGGCGCACTTCCACAACACGCGGGGTCTCGGCCTCGCCAACGCGGTCGCCGCTTATGAGGAAGGGGTGCGCAGCTTCGACAGCTCGCTCGGCGGCCTCGGCGGCTGCCCCTTCGCCCCGGGCGCAAGCGGCAACGTCATTACCGAGGACTTGGTGTTCATGTTCGAGGCGATGGGCGTCTCGACCGGTGTCGATCTTGAAAAGCTCATGACGGCGCGCAAACTCATGGTCGACGTGCTGCCCGAAGAGCAGACCTACGGCCACTTCGCGCTGGCCGGCGCCCCCAAAGGATTCCGTGCCACTGCTTGAAGGGGTGCGGGTCGTCGAATTCGCTCACATGGTGATGGGCCCCGCCTGCGGGCTCACGCTTGCCGACCTCGGCGCCGAAGTGATCAAGGTCGAGCCCCTCGATGGGGACAACACGCGCCGCCTCGACCATGCCGGCGCCGGGTTCTACCCGGTGTTCAACCGCAACAAGAAGAGCTTCGCGGTCGATCTCAAGCATCCGGAAGGCACCGCGCTCGTCCTGAAGCTCATCGAGCGCAGCGATGTGCTCACCGAAAACTTCCGCCCCGGCGCGCTCGACAAGCTCGGCTTCTCCTACAAGCAGCTGAAGGAGCGCAACCCCAGGCTCATCTACTGCTCGCTGAAAGGCTTCCTCAAGGGTCCCTACGAGCACCGCGCCGCGCTCGACGAGGTGACGCAGATGATGGGCGGCCTCGCCTACATGACCGGCCTGCCGGACCGGCCGCTGCGTGCCGGCTCATCCGTGATCGATATCCTCGGCGGCACCTTCGCCGCGCTCGGCATCGTGTCGGCGCTGCATGAGCGGGCAAAGACGGGCAAAGGCCAGCGCGTCACATCGGCGCTGTTCGAGACCACCGCGCTCCTCGTCGCGCAGCACATGGCGCAATACGAGCTCACCGGCGAGGCGCCGCCGCCGATGTCGGTGAAGCGCCCGGCATGGGGCATCTACGACATCTTCCAGACCAAGGACGGGCAGCTCTTCGTCGGCGTAGTGACCGACACGCAGTGGGAGATCTTCTGCCGCGAGTTCAACGAGCCCGAGCTTGCCGCCGATACGCGCCTCAAGACCAACGGCATGCGGGTGAAGGAGCGCAGCTGGCTCATTCCGCGGCTCACCGAGATCATGCGCCGCTACACCAAGGACGAGCTCGCTTCGCACCTCGAGCGCATCGGGCTGCCCTTCGCGCCGATCGCGAAGCCTTGGGACTTGCTCGACGACGCGCACCTCAAGGCTTCCGGCGGCCTCATACCGACGAAGGCGCGCGGCAAGACCATCTCCGTGCCCGCCTTGCCGCTGGAATTCGACGGCAAGCGCCTTCCCAAGCGCGCCGATCCGCCGGAGATCGGCGAGCACACGGCGGAGCTGCTGGAAGAGCTCGGCTGCTCGCCGACCGAGATCAGGCGTCTGGTCGACGAGCGGATCGTCCGCTAGCTCACTTCATCTTGCACTGATCGACGTAGGCGTCGCCGCGGTTCTTGAGGATCGTGCCGAGCGTCTTGTGCATGATGCGGCCGTCGGCACCTTTTGCGACGACCTGCAGGTAGTAGTTCTGGATCGGGAACTGGTTACGGTTGAACTTGAACTCGCCGCGCACGCTCTTGAAGTCCGCCGCGCGCAGCGCCGCACGCAGCGCGTTCTTGTCCTCGATCCTGCCTTTCACCTTGCGCACGGCCGAGTCGATCAAAAGCGCGGTGTCGTAGCCCGACGCGGCATAGCCGGTCGGCAGGCGCTTGTATTCTCTTTCGAACTCGGCGACGAATTTCTTGTTCGCCGGGTTGTCGAAGTCGATCGACCAATGGCTGACGCTGAACAGTCCGAGCATAGGGTCACCCACCGCGCGGATGATGTCCTGGTCCGCGCCCCATAGCGGCACGACGAGCTGGATGTCCTTCGACATGCCGGCAGCGACGAACTGCTTGATGAAGTTGATGCCCATGCCGCCGGGCAGGAACACGTACAGCGCCTGCGGCTGCTTGGCGCGGATCTGCGAGAGCTCGGCGGCATAGTCGAGCTGGCCGAGCTTGGTGTACATCTCCTCGACCAGTTGGCCCTTGTACATGCGCTTGAAGCCGCTCGCCGCGTCCTGTCCGCCGACGTAGTTCGGCGCGAGGAAGATCGCGTTCTTGATTCCCTTGGAGTTCATGTACTCGCCCGCCGCCTCGCTGTAAGCCTCGCTCGGCCACGACGCGGCGAAGAAGAACGGGCTGCACTGCGCTCCGGTGAACTGCGCCGGGCCGGCGTTGGGCGAGATGTAGAACACCTGGTTCTGGATCGCGTCCGGCGCGATCGCGAGCACGACGTTCGAGAAGACGCCCCCAGTCATGAAGTCGACCTTCTCGAGCTTGAGATAACGCTCGGCGAGCTGCTTGGCAACGTCGGGCTTCAGCTGGTCGTCGCCCACCAGGACCTCCGCCGGCAGGCCGCCCAGTCTTCCGCCGTTCAGCTTGATCGCGAGATTGAACGCGTCTCGTATGTCGGTGCCGATCGAGGCGTTCGGCCCCGAGAGCGTGCTGATGAAGCCGATCTTCACCTTGTCCGCCGCCTGCGCCATCACGGCTACCGCCAGGCCGATTCCTAGAACTATGGCTCGCATGTGCTCCTCCCTATCGCTGTTCGCGTCTGACTCGCATCTTGTCATCGATGATCTTGCCGCGCTCGATCACCACCTTCCCGTCCAGCTCTACAGTGCAATCGCGCATTGGCACGTCGTAGTGCCCTCGCGTGTTGCGCTTGCCGCCGCCCTGCGTGTTCGGTCCGGTGGAAAAAAGGAAATTGCCCGGAAAAGTACGCGCCGCGGCCCGGTGCCGCTCCGGCATGTCGCCATGCAGCGCAATGCCGTACCAAAGGGCCTGCGGATTCATTCCCCAGCCAAGGTGCGACACCGCGTAGGGGTCACGGTCGGTCGAGCCGGACTTGCCGTCGTCCAGCCAATCGCGCATCAGCTTGGCATCCACGCCGCCGTCGATGCTGACGATGTGGCCTTCCCGGATCTCGAGCTTCACTGCATCCTGCACGTAGCGGCAATACGGCAGGATCACGATGTCGCCGGGCGCGAGCACGACCGTGCCGTGCGCGCTGCCCTCATTGGGAAATGTATGGATATGCCCGCCGCCCCAGTGGTCGAAGTGCCCTCGCTCATCGGCGTAGCCCCATTGCGTCATCACCGGATATTCGCCGCACTGGTAGGTCAGCTCTGTGCCCGCCTCGCTCGTGACGCGCACGCGCTTCGTCTTCCTGTACAACGACTCGGCGTACTTGCACGCCTCCTTGAGGCCGGCGGGCGACATGAGCTGCTCCAGGTCATCCGGCGCGTCGATGATCATCAGGACGCGGGTGCCGCCATCCATGACCTGCTTCAGCCACTTGGTGAAGAGCGGCACGTGGAATACCACCACCATGTCCGCCGCGCTCACCGCCTCGAGCGTTCCCTTGCACTGGCCGATCGTCGGCACACCGACCTTGGTCCATGACGGAAGCGCGTTGACGCAGAGCTCGTAGATATCCAGGCCGAGATCGTCTGCCGCGGCGAACGCCGCCTGGATGTACTCGCGTCGCGTGGCGAGATCGCTTACCACCGCGATCGTTTCGCCCTTGCTTGCCTTGCAGAGCTCGAACTCCCTGCGATAGAGCTGCGCGAGCTTCGCCGGATTGACTTCCTGGGCGCGGAACGCCGACTGAATCATTTGCGCGCCATTATCGCTTGCCAGATCCGATGAGGTGTAGCCGGCATCTCGATGTCGCGCACGCCGAGCGACTGCAAGGCATCGAGCAACGCGTTGATCACCGCCGCCGGTGCCGCGATGGTGCCCGCTTCTCCGCATCCCTTGGCACCGATCGGGTTGTGCGTGCAGGGCTGAGTCTCGTCGAGCTCGGACTCGAGGAACGGCAGGTCGCCCGCGCGCGGCAACGCATAGTCCATGAAGGACGCGGACAGCAGTTGGCCCTCTTCGTACACCGTGCGCTCGGCCAGCGCTTGTCCCAACCCCTGCGCCACGCCGCCGTGCAACTGTCCTTCGACGATCATCGGATTGATCACCGTGCCAATGTCGTCCACCGCCCAGTAGCCGATGATCCGGACGCTGCCGGTCTCCACGTCGACTTCCACCTCGCAGACGTGCACGCCGTTCGAGAAGGCGAAGTTCGGCGGATCGTAGAACGCATTCTCGTCGAGCCCGGGCTCAAGCTCCGTGAGCGGATAGTTGTGCGGCACATAGGCCGCGCCTGCCACCGCCTGGAAGCTCACCTTGCGGTCGGTTCCCGCCACGCGGAATTCGCCGTCCGAAAAGTCGATGTCCTGTACGGCTGCTTCGAGCAGATGCGCGGCGATGCGCTTGCCCTTGGCGATGATCTTTCCCCCGGCTACGTGCAGCGCGGAGCCGCCGACCGCGATCGAGCGGGAGCCGAAGGTGCCGGTGCCAATGGGTACCGCGGCCGTGTCGCCTTCGACGATGCTGATGCGATCGAGCGGGACGCCGAGTTGCGCGGACAGGATCTGCGCGTACGTCGTGGCATGACCCTGCCCGTGGTTGTGCGTGCCGAGATACGCGCTCAGGCTGCCGTCCGGCGCGACGCGCACCTGCGCCGACTCGTAAAAGCCCACCCGAGCGCCCATCATTCCCGCAAGGCGCGACGGTGCAACGCCGGATGATTCGACGTAGCAGGCGATGCCGATGCCGCGTCCTTTGGGACGCTTCTTCGCATAGCCCGAAATCTCGAGCGCCCGCTCGAGCACTTTCGGGAAATCGCCGCAGTCGTAAGTCGGCCCGACGGGAGTCTTGTACGGCATCGCGCTCGCCGGAATCAAATTGCGCCGGCGGATCTCCGCCCGGTCGATGCCGAGCTCGAGCGCGGCCTTGTCCGCGAGCCGCTCGAGCACATAGCACGCTTCCGGACGCCCCGCGCCACGATAGGCGTCGACGGAGACGGTGTTGCTGAAGACGCCGGTCACTTCGACGAATACCTGCGGCGTCCGATACACGCCCGCGAGCAGCGCGCTGTAGATCGGCCCGGCGATCGCGGCGCCGAAGCTCGACACGTAGGCGCCGAGGTCGGCCGTGGTCAGCACCTTCAGCGCGACAAAGCGCCCATCGGCGTCCAGGCCAAGCTCGGCGCGCGTGACGTGGTCCCGGCCCTGCGTGTCCGAAAGGAATGATTCCTGGCGCTTCGCGATCCACCTGACCGGCCGACGCAGCCTGCGCGCCGCCCATACGACGACCGTCTCCTCGGGGTAGTGCTTGCCCTTATAGCCGAAGCCGCCGCCCATGTCGTGCGATACGACGCGAAGCTTCCCTTCGTCGATACCGAGCTCTTCGCAGACATACCGACGGATGTGATGCGGAGCTTGCGTACCACAGTAGAGCGTGTCGCCGGTCGAGATGCAGCCGCGCGTCTCGATCGCCGCGCCGCAGAGCCGATTGTTCGCGAGCTCGATCTGCACCCGGTGCGCGGCATTGGCCATCGCCGCTGCCGTGGCGGCACGGTCACCGCGCGCCCACGTGAACGCCTGCTCTGCGTTGATTAACGGAAGCGGCTCGTAATCCACGTCGAGCTGCTCTGCCGCGTCTTCCGCCAGCGCGCGCGATTCGGCAAAGACAGCGGCGATCGGCTCTCCGACGTGCCGTACCATGCCGCGAGCGAGCGCGTAGCGCGGCGGCTCGACCATCCCAGGGAGCACCCAGCCGCAGCGCATGGCTCGGACGCCGTCGCGGGCCATGTCTTCGCCAGTCAGCATGACGACGCCTTCGGGCGCGCGGATGCCTTTGACGCGGGCATGCGCGTGCGGCGAGCGAACGAACACACAATGCAGCTCGCCCGGCAACGACAGATCGTCGATGAAGCGGCCACTACCGACGAGGAAACGCTGGTCCTCGACCCTGAGGACCGATCTGCCGATCACTGGATCTCTTCGCGAACCAAATCAAGATTCTCGTAAATCGCGCGGTCAGTGACCACGAGCAACTGGGCCTCCGCCCCGCGCGGCTCGTGCGCAGCCCAGGTCCAGTGCGGAATGGTGAAGACGTCGTGGCGCGACCATTCGAAGCGCTTGTCGCCGACGGTCGAGCGGCCATCGCCCGACACCACCAGGCAAATCGAGTTCCACGTGCTGCGCGCCATGCGGGTGCGGCTGTCGATTTGCTTGAGGTAGAGGTCGAGCGTCGGCATGACCGGCCCGGCTTTCTTCGTATACCGGAAGGTGCGCGACCCATCTTTGCCGCGTTCGGCGTCCCGCAGTTGGCGGCGAGACTCCTCGCCGGGGAAGCGATACTCCTCGGAGCCGGCGGTACCCACTTCCCAGAAGCGTTCGTCCTGTCGCGTGCCAGGCTCGAAGAAGCTCGCGTCGAGCGCGCAGATGGCCGGCATGTTGGCGGCGTCGAACCACACGGTGCGGCGTTCGCCCTGGTTGATGTGTCCATGCCAGCACATCGGCGGCGTGAGGACGAGGTCCCCCTCTTTCATTTCGCAACGACGCCCGTTGACGATAGTGACGGCGCCCTCGGCGTGCGTCGAGAAGCGGATGGCGGCTGCGGTATGCCGGTGCGGGACCGCCTTGTCGCCTGGCTCGAGCACGGTAAAAGCGCCGATCAGGTTCTGCGTCGTCACCGTCTCGCCGCCGAACGCCGGGTTGGCGAGGATCAGCGCGCGGCGCTCGACGTCTTCTATCGCCACCTCCCTGGCCGCGCGCTCGGCGAAGGGCTCGATCTC